>SPLB01000362.1 GCA_004566265.1 Paracoccaceae bacterium
GCCAGGTATCCATCAATGGCGCCATGGGGAAGGCCAATTATGCATATCCCGATTCCCAGCACGACTAACATTGAAGACAGCGAGGTATCCGAAAACAGAATGTTATAAGAAACGCTGACCGTAGAGCCGACCGCCATAAATAATAATTGCACCCTGCGTAGATCCATTACCGCGCCTTCCATTTAATATGATTAAAGCTCGCCTCACAGATGGAACGCAAAAAAGAAATCTTTGATAATGACCACATTATCTTTATCCAAATTTCGAAGCCTACCCTTTGCGAAATAAACCTCCCAAACTCATCGCCACTTAACTGTTCGGCGATAGACATAAACCAATCAGCAGATTGAGAAGGGTTGGCTAAAAATGCCGCAAGAAAAATATCGTCCATGATCCCCTTCTGAACGACTGTAAGGTCTCTTGCCTTGTCGTAATTCCCAGCGGCAAAAGCTTCGGAGAATCCGAGTGCCCATTCTTGAATAGATAAAAAACCGTATCCCGTTGCAGGGCGCAATGCGCCGTTGGCTTGGCCTGCAGGAATAATTCGAGAGCAAATTTCGGAGTTTAACGGTGTTTGTCCCATTGGGAGACACCCTCTCTCCCAACGCCTTACATGAACCTTGCCTTTTGTTAGGTGTTTGAGGTCTCGCTTAAATTCAACATCCAACTGAGAGGGTTCGATCCGGGTTGACGTGAACCTTGTAGTTTGAACAAGGGCATGTCGTGGGCTCTGGGGAAGCACATAGGAGAATTTCAAACCAAGACTATCGCTCACCATGTTGGTCATTATCTGTGCGGATCCGGGGTCAAGACACTCATCGGCCAATTCAACATCCCCGCCGCTAAACACTTGCCAAATTTTTGAGGTGTCCGTGTCGGAGGGACGCGGACGGGAATCAACGACGTAGTCTGCTCGGATCCGGCCCACATCCGTCTCAATCTCTACCCAGTCAGCTTGTTTGATAGGCGGACGTGCCTTCGCGCCCCGAAAAAAAGAAATGTTTCGTTTGTCTTTCAGACAGGTCAAAGCATCTTCATAAAAATCAATCGCCCTAATCTGTTGATAATAAATGTTAATTCCAGAGTGTAGAACATAGCGATCTGCTTCGGACAGGCCCCAAGATTTCCATCTTTGGTGTATAAGATGACTGACTTCGTTTTGCTCTTCAGCCCAGAACGACCACGTCCGATCGTTTACATACTCCCGTCTGGGCTCGACAATAATCATTGGCTTTTCATAGCCTCGTTTCACGAGCTGCGTAGCAACGGAAAGCCCGGCGCACCCGCCACCCAGTATGGCTAAATGGCACCGGTGGATCATCGAACTCCTAACCGTATTTTATAGGTGCATCTGATATCAGAGTGCAGGTTGAGATCATGCGTGGTCTCAGTGTGGCGCAAGGACCGGTCGGTGCCAAAGGCCCAGAACGCCTGTGCCGCCAACGTCAATTTTCGGCCCAAGCCTACAAAAACGCGTCCCTGCCATGTCTTACACTGTTTCCGACGCAGCTTAACGCCAATTTCTCTATAGACTGAACTCGCCACGAGGATAGATAATCGCGGACGGTTGGGTAAATAGTTCAAGCCATCGCGGGCACTGTCGTAGTAGACATCTGCCAGGTCGAGAAGGCGACCCACCGCCTCTTGAAGAAATGGTTTTAGTCGCTCAGTTGGGTTTGCGATATCGCATGGATGACTGTTCTGGACCCAATCTCCGGGCACGTATCGGCGGTTATTTTCGGCGTCTTCTTGAATATCCCGCGCAATATTGGTCAGTTGCATCGCAATGCCCAAATCGATCGCAAAGGGACGTGCTTTGGGGTTGGTCACATGAAAAACGTCACACATCATTAGGCCAACAGTTCCCGCAACTGAGTATGCGTATTGGATCAATTGTGCCTTTGTCTCGAACCGAACCTCCTCTAGATCTGACAGAACGCCTGCCAATAACTGTCGCGCCACGGCGATGTCCATTTGCGTATCCTCGGCCAACTCAAGAAAGTCACCAACCCAATCTTCAGGTGCAGTTTGCCGCAGCAGCTGCAAATCGACGGCCTTCAATTTTGCGCGCGCAATTTCGGGGTTCGGGTTATCGTCAGCAATGTCGTCTAACCGACGACAAAACGCATAAAGCCGCGCACCGTTCACCGCGTGATCTTTCGACAGAAAGGCACGGGCAAAGTTAAATGACTTTCCATGGTGTGAAAGGACTTGTGCGGCTTCTTTTTGGTAGCGGGATTGATCTGATGCCATATATTACCCCGCTGCTGCCTGAGGGATCAATTGATCCAAAACCTTGGCTGAGGCTATGACACCCGGCAGCCCCGCGCCGGGGTGACTTCCTGCGCCCACCAAATAGAGGTTCTCAGGCCCCTCAGCCTTGTTATGGAACCGGAACCAAGCGGATTGAGTGAATTTAGGGGCAATAGAGAATCCGGCGCCTTCCGGGCTCAGATATCTGCTCTCAAAGTCCACTGGTGTCATAAAAAAACTATGGGCCAGATTGTCTTTGACCCCTGGCAAAATAGAATTGTCCAGCGCGTCGAGCACCCTCTGTTCCAAGCGTGGACCTTCATTGCCCCAATCTATGTTGCCCTGCATGTTTGGCACCGGCACAAGCGCATAGAAGCTGTCGCATCCGTCCGGTGCAAAGCTGGGATCCGTGGCCGTTGGCCTGTGCAAGTACAAAGAGAAATCATCGGCTAGGACTTTCCGATCAAAAATATCGCTCAGCAACTCCTTATACCGCTTACCCAGCCATATGGTGTGATGTTCAACATCGGGAAACGTGGTATTCGTTCCGAAAAACAAAACGAACAACCCCATTGATTTAGACGCGTGCTTTGCCTTAATTTTTGCACTTCGGCGCACGAATTTTGCATCTACCAGTTTATCGTAAAGATGCACTGGATCGACGTTAGAAACCACAAGATCAAATGGTTTCTCTTCTCCACGTTCCGTAACAACCGAAGAAATATTTTTAGACGCAACGGGTAATCTGGTTATAGTTTGGTTCAGTCGAACCGTTATGCCTTCTTCCTCCATGAGCTTGGCCAAACCAGTCACCAAAGCTCCCGTTCCACCCATCGCAAAGTAAACGCCAAATTCACGCTCCAGAAAGTGTATTAAGCTATAAATACACGTCGTATCAAATGGGTTTCCACCGACCAGGAGGGGCTGAACGGAAAAAGCTTGCCGCAGCTTATCGTGTTTAATGTGGGCACTCACCAACCCCCAGACGGACCGATAAACACGCAATCGCAGCATCTGCGGAACGATCTTTATCATGTGAAGCAGGCTGTGGAACGGTTGGGTCGCCAATTTTTCATACCCTACTCGATAAATACTCTCGGACTCCCGATACAGGGCTTCATAACCGCTTACATCGCCGGGGCTGATCCGACGGATTTCATTTTTGATCTGCTCAGATGAGCCACCATAGTCAAAGTACCCACCGTCAGGATATGTAAAGCGATACCAGGTTTCCAAAGGGACAATGTTCACGTAATCTGACATGTCTTTACCAAATAGGCCGAACAATTCAGAAATAACATGTGGAGCTGTGATTACGGTCGGCCCCGCGTCGTATTTAAACCCGTCTTTCTCGAAAACTTGCGCTCGACCACCAAGCTGAGAACTGCGGTCATACACTGTCACATCATAGCCCTTTGCGCGCAGCCGCAATGCTGCTGCAATGCCACCAAACCCACCTCCAATTACAGCTGCACTTTTCATATTTTCACCTAATGCTCGTTAGCGTGAATGAAACGCTGCGCGAGCAAATTCAGCCCCAATCCGGAACCACTTGGCAGATCAGCCGCAGCGCGCTGCGCCTTTTTAGCCCGCTCCGATGCGTATGCCCTGGCTTCATCTATCGCTTCTGTCGGCGACCCAGTGAGCAAAGAGGTATAGTTTAATGCCCCTTTCACCTTATCTTTATCCATGTCTTGGATGTCGTCTGTTACCTGATAGGCAATCGCGATCTCGTAACTGGCCTGCTGGGCCAAAGGAACAAAAGTCGAATATCCCGCTGCGATCAAACAAAGCTCAACCGGAAGGCCCAACAGCGGTCCAGACTTCATTCTCGCGATCTTTTCGTAAGCTTTTTTCGTGTATGTGTCCGCTTCCAAATCTGCTTGTTGGCCGGAAATTACTTTTTCGGTGTTTTGGTGCATGTGGCTAATCAATTCTGTCAGGCGTTCTGTTCGGCAACACGCCAACGCAGCGTAGGCCGCTGATAAAAAAAGATCTCCAGTACAAATCGCCGCGTTTTTTCCAAATTTTTTCCATACGGCTTCTTGTCCGCGTCTTATTGGATCAGAATCCTGAAGGTCATCATGCAAGAGTGAAGCATTGTGCAAAATCTCCGTGGCCGATGAAATTGCTACGCTCGCTGGTTCGTCTAATCCCAAAGCGCACGCCGCTTGTATGGCCAATTTCGCTCGCACTCTTGACCCACCAGCCGTCAAGTGATGATACCCAGCATTACGCACTGTGCTCTCTGTGTCGGGAAGCAGGGCGTGCATCGTCTCTTCGACCCGTGCAAGCAGCTGCAATTCATCTGAGTATTGATTAGGGTATTTCAAATTGGCACCCCCATAATTAACTCGGTGTCCGCGCGCACGCGGACACCGAAGTGGCTTTAAGCGGCGCTATTATTTGCGTCGCTGGAGGTTGCCGCTGCCCAAATCACCACACCGAAGGCTATTTTATTAACGAAGTCGGCTAGGTTATACACCAAATTCAACCCATCCGGTGAAGCAGCACCGGTATAACCCAACAGGTAACCCAATGGGTAAATTGACCACCCGACAGTCACGATCAGACGAAGGGCGTTAAAAGCTTTTTGCGAAGCTACAGTGCCAGAGTTGGCGTTGATTTTACTCGCTTCGCCCATAAAGATCTCATAAATAATATAGATCCAACCTGCCATGCCAAGTATAAACATTGGCCACAACCACGCGCCCTGTTCAACTTCACCCAGATAGCC
>SPLB01000363.1 GCA_004566265.1 Paracoccaceae bacterium
AATATTCGCGACATGTCCGGAGACCGCACGCTTGTACGCTTTGGGAGCGGTGATGAGGTCACGGTTCAGGCCGGTCCTGAGGGGGTTCGGTTTCTGCTGATCTCGGGCGCGCCAATCGAAGAACCTGTGGCCTGGCACGGCCCGATTGTGATGAACACGCGTGAAGAGTTGACCCAAGCCTTCACCGAGCTTCGCAATGGGACTTTTATTAAACCCGCTCACTGATCGGGAAAAATGCCGCCGGTGGCTCTGCGAGCGCTGACCCTTTGGTCAGCGCTCGCCTTCGGCGCCCACCAAACGCCGCACCATTTGCCAGTGTAAATCCTCAACGTCCGCCAGGCTCAGCTGCCCATCATCGCGGTACCAGGTCAAAACACCATTCAAGAGCGCGATCACAGCGCGCGTCGTCACACGCGGGTCGTCGAGCTGGAACAGGCCCGCCGCGCGGCCAGCGGTCAGGACCCCGGCCAATTCACCCTCGTAGGCGTTGCGCAGCGACTCGATCCGGGCAAAGCCTTCGGGCTCCAGACTGCGCAATTCATTATAGGCGATAAAAACCGCATCTCGGCGCGCGAGGTTGAAGCGGATATGAAACCGCGCGAAGGCTTCGAGTGCGGACATCGCAGTCTCGCCGCGCCCCTCTTGTCCCCAAGCCGTCATCAGCGCCTCCATATGGCGCTGCATGAGATCGACCAGAAGGCTCTGTTTATCAGGGGTATAGTTATAGAGCGCCCCGGCCTGCAGCCCGACCGCTCCCGCAATCTGACGCATGGACACCGCCGCATACCCATGACGGGCAAAAAGCGTTTCGGCCGCCGTGCGAATACGGGGACCAGTGGTTTGGGAATGGGACCCTTGCGTACGTGCCATAGCCTCACATTAAATGATCAAATGTTCAGTTCCTACCCCTGTGCCGCTTTGGACCAGAGATTGCTGTGCACCGCTTGTGCCACGCTTGTATCGGCCTGTGCAATTGTGCATCAAGAGGCAAGCAAAAGGACGCGCCGATGACCCAGTTTTCCCTGCCGAGCCCGAAACGAGCCAAAGCCACGACCTTCGGTCTTGTCATCGCGGTTGGGCTGGTGGCAGGTCTTGGTGCCTGCAGCCGCGTGCCGGAAATCGAAAACCAGCTGACAAAGGATTTGCGGGCGCAGCCCTATCCGCACCTGCTACCGCTTGCGATTGCTGTGCCTGCGCAAACACCGCCTGATGCGGCGGCTGCCCCGGTACAGGAAGATCTGGATGCGCGCGCGCGCCGCCTAAAGGCCCGCGCTGCCGCGCTTCGGAAACGCACTCCCTGACGTCCTCGTACCCCCGCCTGTGATACCGCGACCAGGTCCATCAGATCCGTTGCGTCATGTGGGTGAACCCGTTAAGGCCGCTTCAGCTGACTTCAAGGAAAGGACCACCCGCTATGACTGAACCGCTTCGCCTCGGGATCGCAGGACTGGGCACCGTCGGCATTGGCGTGGTCAAAATCGTCCGTCGGCATGCTGCGGTGCTGGAGGCCCGCACCGGACGCCCCGTGATGATCACCGCCGTATCGGCGCGTGACGCCAGCAAGGATCGCGGCGTCTCGCTCAGCGACTATGCCTGGGAAACCGATCCGGTCGCACTGGCCAAACGTGATGACGTTGATGTGTTCGTCGAACTGATGGGCGGTCATGAAGGCCCAGCCAAACTGGCAATCGAGGCCGCACTGGCCGCAGGCAAGGATGTGGTTACAGCCAACAAGGCCCTGCTGGCGATCCATGGTCAGGCGCTGGCTGAAACCGCCGAAGCCGCAGGCCGTGTGATCCGGTTTGAGGCCGCCGTTGCCGGTGGCATCCCGGTGATCAAATCCCTCACCGAAGGTCTGGCGGGCAATGAGATCACCCGCGTCATGGGTGTGATGAACGGCACCTGCAACTATATCCTGACCCGGATGGAAGCCACTGGTCGGGGCTATAATGCACTGTTTGATGAATGCGCTGACCTCGGCTATCTCGAAGCGGATCCGAACCTTGACGTGGGCGGGATTGACGCCGGTCACAAACTGGCACTGTTGGCCTCTATCGCCTTTGGCACCAAACCGGCGTTTGAAGATATGGTGCTGGAAGGCATTCAGCGCATTGAGCTGGACGATATTCGCCACGCGGCCGACATGGGGTTCCGGATCAAGCTTCTGGGTGTGGCGCAGCGGTCTGCCCGCGGTCTGGAACAGCGTATGACGCCCTGCCTTGTGCCGTCGGACTCTCCTTTGGGCCAACTGGAAGGCGGCACCAATATGGTGGTGATCGATGGTGATGCGATCGATCAAGTGGTTCTGCTTGGCCCCGGAGCCGGCGAAGGCCCAACGGCAAGCGCCGTTATGGGTGATATCTGTGATCTGGCCCGCGGCCTGCGCATTGCCACCTTCGGCCAACCAGCTGCAACGCTTCAGGACGCGCCTGCGGCCCGCACGGCCCAGCCCGCGCCCTACTACCTGCGGATGACGCTGTTGGACAAACCGGGTGCGCTGGCCAAAGTGGCCGCCGCATTGGGCGAAGCTGGCGTCTCGGTGGACCGGATGCGTCAATATGGCGCCGCGGAAGAGACCAAGCCCGTGCTGATTGTAACCCACAAATGCACATCCGATATGCTGGGCCACGCGCTCGTTGGATTGCGCGACACGGCGGTTCTTCAGGGCGATCCGGTCGTTTTGCGCATCGAAGGGCTGTGACACTTTCGACTTACGGGCCGTTCCAAACCGGGGCGGCTTTATTGTGTCTCTGTCGGATTTTGTGGCAAATTGCGACACGGTAGCGGCAACATCTGACTTCCACCTTGCCCGTTGGCAACAGGCCGGGGTATGCGGACACCAAACCGCCTCAATTTAAGATAGGATTTTGGTATGACTTCGACCACCGCCGATGCACCTTTCCACGACCGTATGCTGTCTCTGGGCCTGGCCCGGGTCGCGGAGCAGGCTGCGCTCGCCTCGGCCCCGCTGATCGGACGCGGCGACGAAAAGGCCGCAGACCAAGCGGCCGTGAACGCCATGCGCGAGCAGCTGAACCTTCTGGACATCGCCGGTGTTGTGGTGATCGGGGAAGGAGAACGTGATGAGGCGCCGATGCTGTTCATCGGCGAAGAAGTTGGTACCGGCAAAGGCCCTGGTGTGGATATTGCACTGGACCCGCTGGAAGGCACCACACTGACGGCCAAAGACATGCCCAACGCGCTGACCGTGATCGCCATGGGCCCGCGCGGTTCTATGCTGCACGCGCCAGACACTTACATGGACAAGCTGGCTATCGGGCCGGGCTATGCCGAAGGCGTTGTGAGCCTTGATATGTCCCCGCGCGAACGGGTCGAAGCGCTGGCCGCCGCCAAAGGCTGCGCACCGGCAGACATTACCGTTTGCCTCCTCGAGCGTCCGCGTCACGAAGCAATGATTGCCGAGGTGCGCGAAACCGGCGCTTCTATTCGTCTGATCACTGATGGGGACGTTGCTGGCGTGATGCATTGTGCCGAATCCGAAACCACCGGCATTGACATGTATATGGGCCAGGGCGGCGCACCCGAGGGCGTTCTGGCTGCAGCCGCGCTCAAGTGCATGGGGGGCCAGATCTTCGGTCGTCTGATCTTCCGCAATGATGACGAAAAGGCCCGCGCCGCAAAAGCTGGCATAACCGATTATGACCGCATCTATTCCCGTGACGAGATGGTGACACAGGATGTGATCTTTGCCGCAACCGGCGTCACCGGCGGCTCGCTGCTGCCTGCAATCAAACGGACCCCGGGCTGGCTGGAAACAACCACCCTGCTGATGCGCTCCAAAACCGGCTCTGTGCGTCGCATGACCTATCGCACGCCCCTGTCCTCGCACCAGTAATTGCAGATCGGCGCAAGCCTGATTACAAACCAAGGCCGGATCCCCAAGGGTCCGGCTTTTTGACTATTGGAGACCGCGCATGAGCTTTCTGGGTGTTGAGACGTCGTTGACGGGACGCAAGTGGGTCGGCCCCGGCATCGATCAAGCCCGCGCCAGTGAACATATGGCGCAGGAAACAGGCCTGCCTGCGGCGGTCTGCAATGTGCTCGCGCGGCGCGGTGTGCCCCCTCACGAGGCCAGCGGCTTTTTGAGCCCCCAATTGAAAGACCTGCTGCCCGACCCCCGGCGCATGAAAGACATGGAAAAAGCTGCGGCACGGTTCCTACAGGCGGTGGAGCACGGAGAGCGCATTGCGGTCTTTGCCGACTACGACGTGGACGGCGGATCTTCTGCCGCGCTGCTCTTGGTCTATTTGCGCGAAATGGGTCAGCAGGCCACGCTCTATATACCGGACCGCATTGACGAAGGATATGGCCCCAATGAACCCGCCATGGCAGGTTTGGCGCGCGACCACGACCTGATTGTCTGCGTTGACTGCGGCACCCTTTCCCATGGTCCCATCGCGGCAGCGAGGGGCGCGGATGTGGTGGTGCTCGATCATCACCTGGGCGGCGAGACCCTTCCTGACTGTGTTGCCGTGGTGAACCCCAACCGACAGGATGAAGAAGGCGATCTGGGCTATTTCTGTGCCGCTGGTGTGGTGTTCCTGATGTTGGTTGAGGTGCGGCGTCAAGCCCGCGAAAAAGGTCTGGGCAATGGACCCGACCTCATGGCGCTCTTGGATCTCGTGGCGCTGGCGACCGTGGCCGATGTTGCGCCGCTGATCGACGCCAACCGCGCGTTGGTGCGCCAGGGCCTGAAGGTCATGGCCCGGCGGCAACGTGCCGGGCTTGTCGCGCTTGCGGACGTCAGCCGCATGGAGTCCACGCCCTCCACCTATCACCTTGGCTTTCTCCTGGGTCCCCGTGTCAACGCCGGGGGACGGATCGGCAAGGCGGATTTGGGCGCGCGCCTCCTGGCGACGGACAATCCGCACGAGGCCGCGGCCATGGCGGAACGGCTGGATCAGTTAAACACCGAACGGCGCGATATTGAAAACGCAGTGCGGGCTGCTGCCCTTCAACAGGCCGAAGAGCGCGGGCTCGATGCGCCCTTGGTCTGGGCGGCGGGCGAAGGCTGGCATCCGGGCGTGGTGGGTATTGTCGCCTCGCGCCTCAAAGAGGCCACCGGTCGTCCTGCTGTGGTGATTGGCCTGGACGGCAACGAAGGCAAAGGCTCTGGCCGCTCGGTCACCGGTATTGATCTTGGAGCCTGCATCCAGCGTTGTGCGTCTGAAGGCATATTGCTGAAAGGCGGAGGTCACAAAATGGCGGCAGGCCTGACGGTGGCGCGCGATCAGCTGGAGCCGGCAATGGCGCGCCTGTCCGAACTGCTGGCAAAACAGGGCGCGGGCAGCCTTGGCCCTGCTGATCTGAAGGTCGACGGCATGCTGATGCCCGGCGCCGCCACGGTCGAACTGATTAACCAGATCGAACAGGCTGGTCCCTTTGGCGCCGGGGCTGCAGCACCACGCTATGGCTTCCCGGATTTAGCTGTGCGCTTTGCAAAACGCGTTGGGGACAGTCATCTGAAACTGTCCCTAACCGACGGTCTGAGCGGCGGCATTGACGCGATCTGCTTTGGTGCGTTTGATACACCCATGGGGCAACGCCTGTTGGACCATGGCGGCGCGCGTTTTCACTTTGCTGGTCGCTTAGAGATCAACACTTGGGGTGGTCGCCAGAGCGCACAACTGCGTTTGGAAGACGCAGCCGAAGCTTGAGGTTTGCACCTGCCGGGCTGTAAAAAAGAAAATACGATTTCAGTGCATTTTTTCCCTTGCAGCCTCGCCGCAAAACCCATAATTACCCGCTCACGCCAACGTGGCCCGTTCGTCTATCGGTTAGGACGCCAGGTTTTCAACCTGGAAAGAGGGGTTCGATTCCCCTACGGGCTGCCATTTTCCGCCT
>SPLB01000364.1 GCA_004566265.1 Paracoccaceae bacterium
CAAGTGACAGCGTCGCTCTCTGACAGAAACTGCAGATCACCGCGCAGCCGATCCGCCCGCGGCAAGAACGACACCATCGGCACCACCTGCCCCAGTGAGAGATAAGACAGCGCCGGTCCGCCGGTCCGCACACCTTCGCGAATCAAATCCGCCAGCACCGTCACACCGAGATAAGCACCGGAGGAATGTCCAACAACCAGAACCTCGTCCAGATCGTCCCGAAGGGATGCAGCAATATGGGATTTGAATTCCGACAAGCGTGTCTCAAGCTCTGGTGGATAGGCCCCAGACAGGCCCGCCGAATGGGCGTAGTCATGCATCAAATAGTGAGCAAAGACGTGTCGGTCACGGGCCTGAAACCAGCGCAAAACACCATAAACAACGGCGGGTAGAAAAATGTGTGAAACTGGAGCCAGAGAGGACAATCCAACATCTGAGAGCCCCGTCCCAATGACCTCGCTTACAGCCCAACCGATCCCAATCGCGATCAGCAACTGGGCCAGTAGAAAAACCACTGGATAGAGTGCAGCAATCACCGGCCCTTTGCGCAGCTTCACCAAACGCGCCAGCGCGCCCGAGGCAATGTAGCGCCAGGCCGTGCGCCCCAATTGCACGTAGGTTGACGTAATCGACGAGGGCATGCTGTCCTTAACGATGTCGCGCCAGACCAGAACAATCACTTCGGTCTCGCACACTGCTTCATCGACAGAGGCGTTTACATGCCAACCATAGGCCCCACGCCCGTTTCGTGGCCGCAATCCGATTTCAAAGCCCGAGATCGCTGCCTGCGCCGCTGCCTCTTTACGATACAGTTCGCGGTAGCGCCGCGGATGAAACGGATCGTACCCGGGAATATAGAAGACGCGGCGCCTGCGCACCGGTCGGGAGGTGATCTGACTGCTCATGCCGTGCTGTGATTGCCGAAACTGATTGCACTTTCCCAAACCCTAACGCGGTTTTCGGGAAAGAGTAAGACCTGCACGGGTTAACCGTATTCAGCCAGCCCTGGGAAAGTCTCCAGAAGCCAGAAGGAGAAATTGGTAAACAGCCCTGTCGCCAATGCGATCCCAACAATCAGCAACAGCGCTCCCATGAGCTTTTCAATGAAAGCCATATGGCGTTTCAGACGGTTCATGACCGCCATTGAATGTGTGAGGAACACCGCAGCCAACAGAAACGGAACACCAAGTCCCATTGCATATATGCCCAGCAAAAGCGTGCCACGCACGACGGAGGCTTCCGTTGCTGCCACGGATAGAATGGAACCAAGAAACGGACCGATACAGGGCGTCCACCCAAACGCAAAGCCAGACCTAAAACATAGGCCCCCATGGCAGAGCCTCCTTTGCCCCCCGCATCGAAGCGCGCTTCGCGATCCAAAATTGGAATACGGAACACCGACAGGAAATGCAGACCAAAGACGGTGACCGCCACACCCGATATCCGCGCGAACCACTGCTGGTTTTGCAGCACGAATGCCCCAAAAGCCGAGGCTGTAAAACCAAGAATCAAAAACACGGTCGATAGACCCAGAATAAAAAACAAAGCTGTCAGGACAGCCTTTCGCCGCGCCGCAGCCGTGTCTTGGATCTCTCCAATGGAGACCCCGCTCATGTAAGCTAGATAAGGCGGCACGATCGGCAGCACACAGGGACTTAAAAAGCTAAAGATACCCGCAGACAGTGCAAATGTACCCGCCGTGAGGAGGCTAGCGTCGAAAATGACGCTTGTATCTGTGAGGTCGATTCCAAACATGTTCCCTATCTACGGCACCAACAGCAAAAGGTCACGAGCACGCGTTGTCACATGCTTGTGGACAGGCTGTAACATCCTGTCCTATCACATTTCCTATGACAGAGATTACAGAAACACTTGACGCTTTGGGCCTGCTGTGTCCCTTGCCGGTTCTCAAGGCCCGAAAACGCCTGAAAGCGCTGCCCCAAGGGGCCGTTCTCAAGATACTTGCCGACGATCCGGCAGCTGTCGTGGATGTTCCCCATTTTTGCAATGAGGGCAGCCACGCGTTCCTTGGCATGAGTGAAGAAGACGGCCACCAAAGTTACCTGATCCGCAAAGGCGGCTGAGGGTTTCGAAAAAACTGCGAAAACAAAAAGGCGGGCCTCCGTGGACCCGCCTTTTTTTGTTCAATCCGCTCCTGCTTAGCGGTTCACAGACCACCAGCCACGGCGCTTGGGCTTTGGCACTTCTTCAACCGTCGTCTCGGCTGCGGCCTCGCTCGCAGGTTCCGCCATCTCTTCGAGTGCCATCTCAGCATGTGCAGGGGCTGCGACAAGTTCTGTGGCCTCAGCTGAAGCCTCCTGATCCGGGACGTCTTCGGGTAGAGCCTCTGCAACAGGTGTTTCCAAGGCAGTCTCTGCGGCCGCAACTTTCTCAGTTGCCTCAGTCGCTTCTTCGGCAGCTGTCTCGATAGCGTCAGCGACCTCTTGTCCTTGTGCGGGTTGAGCCTCTGCGGAGTGAGCTTCTGCAACTTCAACGATGTCTTCAACAGATACCGCCTCAGCCTCTGCAGCAGCCGGTGCAATCATCTCTGCTTCAACTGCGTCAGGGATGGAGGGACCATCCGCATCCTTCGCCTGTTCCAAGTCAGAGGTCGTTTCCGTCGTCGCCTCCCCGGAGTGCGGGGCGGTTGGATCAGGTTCCGTCCCCTCAGCATGCGGCGCCTCGGTATGAGATGGCTGCTTTCGGGACCGGCTCCGCGTCCGGGTGCGCTTACGCTTTTTC
>SPLB01000066.1 GCA_004566265.1 Paracoccaceae bacterium
GCCCCCAATGCACAGGGGTTCCGCTATATGCCAGAAACGGGGGAAGAGGCGTTTTCATCATTCCTTGGTATTCCGGTCCAGCGCCTGGGCGAAATGATGGGCGTTCTGGTTGTGCAGTCGCGTGACAGCCGCGAATATACGGAAGATGCAGTGTATGCGCTTGAGGTGGTCGCCATGGTCATCGCCGAGATGACCGAGCTGGGCGCCTTTGTTGGCGAAGGCGCAGCTATGTCGGCGCTGCACCAACAACCGGTTCAACTGGAAGGCAGTGTTGCGCAAGAGGGCGCGGCAGAAGGGCATATCTGGCTCCATGAGCCGCGCGTTGTGGTTACCAATCCCATCGCCGATGACCCACACCGCGAGTTGGAACGACTGAAAGAGGCTGTGGACCAGCTGCGCGTTGGCGTGGACAAGATGCTCGAAGGGGCGCGCAGTGCCGATAAAGAACAGCTGCAGGTTCTGGAAACCTACAGGATGTTTGCCAATTCCAAGGGCTGGATGCGGCGCATGGAGGAAGATATCGCCCGCGGCCTGTCTGCCGAAGCAGCGGTTGAGAAAGAACAGTCTCTGGCACGTGGTCGCATGGCCAAGGCACAGGACGCTTACCTGCGCGAACGGCTCAGCGATCTTGATGATCTCTCGAACCGTCTTTTGCGCATTCTAACCGGACAGGGACAGGAGACCGGCGCCGAGATGCCAGAGGATCCGATCCTCGTTGCCCGAAATATCGGCCCGGCAGAGCTCCTTGATTATGGCCGCAAACTGAAAGGGATTCTTCTCGAAGAGGGGTCTGTTGGATCTCACGCGGCGATAGTCGCCCGCGCCCTTGCGATCCCGCTGGTGGTCCATGTAGCACGCATCACCACGGAGGCGCTAAACGGCGACCATGTGCTGGTTGATGGGAATGTAGGCCGTGTCCACCTCCGCCCGGATGTCCCAGTCAGCAGCGCCTTTCGGGACAAGATCGCAATGCAGGCGCAGGCCAAGGAACGTTATGCGTCAATTCGTGAAAAGGCTGCGGTCACTGTAGATGGCAAGCGCATCCATATGATGATGAATGCAGGGCTGATGGCGGATCTTCCGTCGCTTGGCACGTCTGGCGCCGAAGGGGTAGGGCTGTTCCGCACAGAGCTACAATTCCTTGTCCGCAACCAAATGCCCAAACGGGCAGAGCTGGTGGAAAGCTACGAGCGCGTTTTGAGTGCCGCAAACGGGAAACGGGTGGTGTTCCGCACACTTGACATTGGTTCGGATAAAGTTCTGCCCTACATGAAGCCCACGGATGAACCCAACCCGGCGCTCGGCTGGCGGGCGATCCGCGTGGGTCTCGATAAGCCCGGCGTTATGCGGATGCAACTGCAGGCGCTGATGCGGGCGGCCAATGGTCGGCCGCTGACCATCATGTTTCCCTTTGTGGCGCAGTTCGAGGAATACCGCCAGGCCCGCCGAGAGGTCGACAAGACGCTGGAGCGCGAGCGCAAGCTGGGGCATGTGCTGCCTGCAAGCATCGAAGTCGGGGCCATGCTGGAGACGCCGTCGCTTGGCTTTGCGCCGCTGCAGTTCTTTGAAGAAGTCGATTTTCTGTCCATAGGGGGCAATGACCTGAAGCAATTCTTTTTTGCCGCTGACCGTGAAAATGAACGGGTGCGCAAGCGCTATGACACGCTGAATGCCAGCTTCCTCTCCTTTATCGAGCGCGTGGTCGAGCGTTGCGACATGTGCAACACACCGCTGAGCTTCTGTGGCGAAGACGCAGGTCGCCCGATTGAAGCCGTCTGTCTTGCGGCGATGGGAATTCGCTATCTATCAATGCGCCCGGCTTCTATTGGTCCGGTGAAATCGCTTATGATGCGGGTTGACCTCGGCGACTTGCGCAAAGTGATCTCGGATGCGCGCCATCGCGGTGAACAAAGCGTTCGACCAGCGGTGATGCTCTATCTGCGTGAACTCTAGGCAAGACGCTTAGTATGAAAACACTGTTCAACCGTCTCCACACAGGTTGAGCAGCTGATTATAGTGGAATATGGGCGTTGGATGTCGCCTAGACCTCTGCGCCGCCGGGAAGCATGATGTCGGGCCGCATTGTTTGTTGCAGGCGACGTAAATGTAGGCCACTTTTGCCTTTTCATTTTCCACCTAATGGATCGAAACCACCCGCTCCCAGCCTGTCCGCTTCAGCGGATCTGCGGTATCCACTCTTTGGTCTGAACCCTCCGACTTCCAGTCGGACCTGCTTTAGCGCGGAGAATCGTGTTATGTTCTTAGCCTCCAGAAAATGAGCCGCAGCCGGGTCGGAGGCTCATTTTCTGGAGGGTCAGGACATGCAATATGACGCTGGCAAACACTGCGTTTTCCATCATCGATATCACATCGTCTGGTCAACCACGTACCGCTACAAAGTCCTGACCGGGGCGCTGCGCGTTCAGGTGCGCGACATTTGCCGACAGGTCTGTGCTGAGAACGAGGTCGACATCTTGCGCGGGGTGCTGTCGAGCGACCACGTGCATATGTTCGTGTCCGTGCCGCCGAAGCTCGCCATTTCCGATCTGGTGCGCAAGATGAAGGGCCGTTCGTCTTACCGGGTGCAACGGGAGTTTCCAGCGATCCGCAAGCGCGACTGGGGGTGCCGGTTTTGTGGCAGGGGGTATTTTTAAACCACCAACGGCGCCATCACAGAAGACAATGTACTTCAGGACTTGGAACAGCACATCGCTGATCCTACTGGCGCTAGCCGGTGGTCGTTCACCTATCACCCTCACTCCTGAGCGTTTTTCTCTAAGTCCGTCCACCTAAGAAGCGCGTTTGAATGCTCGCGCCCGCTTCTCACAATATGCATCAATTTGAGGTGAAAATGTCCTGAGCGCGCTTTCGTAGTTCGCTGCCTGAAGTCTCGCATAGAGAAATAAGAAACCAGGCATATTGCCCGGCTGCTATCTGTTTAGCACTTGGAATAGGTCAGACTTTTTCGATCTTTACGCTGTCGCTGACATCAAAGGCCAAATAGTCCTTAATCTCTTCGGCGGCCTCAAGTGGTGCTTCATAGCTCCAGGCGGCGTTCTCCGAAATTGAGGATTTATTAACGATAGAAAAATAGGTCGCGTCGCCTTTTGCGGCACAGGTTGTGGTTTTCTCAGAGCGATCGAGAAATGCCATGGCAATGTCATTGCGAGGGAGATAGATCACCGGGGCCATATCACCTTCGCTCAGCTCCAGCGCATTGGCGCTTTCTCCTAAAACAGCGCCACCAGAGCGGACAACCCAAGTGCCTTCAACCTTGCGGATGCGAATGTTTGTCATGTTTCTCCCCTAATTCTCATTTCTGAGCGGCTTTTGCCCGCTGAGTGTAACAAATGCATATCAAAGCGCTGCACAGGCGGTCTTGAGCCAATCCGCTGCAGGTGTACTCAGCTGCGGCAAGATTTTTTCCAGAACCTCTGCGTGATAGGCATTCACCCAATCTTTTTCTGCAGTGGAAAGACTATCTGCATCAATCAAGTTTCTGTCAATCGGAACAAATGTGAGCGTGCGCCAGCTGAGCATATCACGGTCAGGGTCGCTTGTGGGCAGATCTTCTGCTGGCGTGACCACGATCAGGTTCTCAATCCGAATCCCAAAGAAACCCTCACGATAGTATCCTGGCTCGTTTGACAGGATCATGCCGGGCTCCAACGGGACGTGGCTCATCCGGCTCAGGCGCTGTGGTCCTTCGTGGACACTGAGATAGGCACCAACGCCATGACCAAGCCCGTGGTTGAAGTCCTGACCTGCCGCCCATAGCGGCACACGTCCTATGGCTTCAATGTCACGACCGGCAAGCCCGCGCGGCCAGCGCAAGCGTGAAATGGCGATCATGCCCTGAAGTACATGGGTGAAGGCCGCGCGTTCGTCTGCCCCTGGCGTACCGATGGCCAGCGTGCGGGTGACATCAGTGGTGCCATCGCGATACTGGCCGCCACTGTCCAATACCAGCAAGTCGCCTGCAGCAAGCGTGCGGTTTGTCTCTTCCGTAACGCGGTAGTGGATCACGGCACCGTTTGGCCCTGTGCCAGAAATGGTCTCGAAACTGATGTCGCGCAGTGCATCGTCCTTGCGGCGCTGGTCTTCAAGGTGCTTGACTACGTCAATTTCGGTGACCGTGCCAGGCGTCTGGGAATGTAGCCAGGCGAGGGTTTCAACCACCGCGGCTCCGTCTCGCAGATGTGCCGCTGCGCAGCCTTCAATTTCCGCTTTGTTCTTGCGTGCCTTGGGCAAAGCGCAGGCGTCTCCTGCTGGCATCAATGTTGCAGGGCAGGCGTCCGCAACTGCTTGCGGTAAGGTGGCGTCGTCCACTGCGACATTGCCGTTGAGTGCAGCCACGCCTGCCAGAAAGCCTTCTGGCTTGTGCAGTGTGACACCATCGGAGAGGGTGACCATTTCCAGTTTTGCTGCATCCATAAAAAGGTCGACGCGCGCATCTGCGTGCAGAAGAGCAAAGCCATGGGCCACCGGATTGCGTGGAATATCGCTGCCGCGCAGGTTGAGAAGCCACATCAGGCTGTCAGGCAAGGTGATGATCGCCGCAGATTGCCCTGCCGTGCTCAACCCATCGGCCAGCCGTTTGATTTTGCGGTCCGCGGTCTCCCCGGCATAGTCCAAAGGATGTTCAACAACCGGATTGGCGGGCGCTGCAGGCTGATCCTGCCAGATCGCATCAACAAGATTTTCGGTTTGTATCAACGCAATGCCCTTGGGCGCGATCTGGGCATTTAGGTCGCTGATTTCTTTGGTAGAATGCAACCAGGGATCATAGGCAACTGAGCCCCCTTGAGGCAACTGTTCGACCAGCCAAGCGGCCAGAGAGATCTCGGGCCAGGGTACAGGGGTGTAGACATCGGCGACCTGCTGTTTCACCTGCGTGCGGTA
>SPLB01000067.1 GCA_004566265.1 Paracoccaceae bacterium
GGCGACCCCTGAACAACATGGCAGGCGCGATGAGCTCAGATATGCAGCGCGCGCTCGTAAGCGGCCAGAACACTTTCATGCATCATCTCGGACATGGTCGGATGCGGGAACACGGTTTCCATCAGGTCTTCTTCGGTGGTTTCCAGCTGACGGGCTATCACATAGCCCTGGATCATCTCGGTCACCTCGGCGCCAACCATATGCGCGCCCAAGAGCTCACCTGTTTTCTCGTCGAATATCGTTTTGACCAGACCTTCGGCTTCTCCCATGGCAACCGCCTTACCGTTTCCGATGAAGGGGAACTTGCCAACTTTGACCTTGTGGCCCGCTTCTTTGGCTTTTTCTTCGGTCATCCCAACCGAGGCCACCTGCGGGTGGCAGTAGGTGCAGCCCGCGATGGAGCCCGGCTTGATTGCGTGGACCGACTTGCCCGCGATCAGTTCCGCCACCATGACGCCCTCGTGAGACGCCTTGTGCGCCAGCCAGGGTGCGCCTGCAATGTCCCCAATGGCAAAGACGCCCTCCACACCGGTGCGGCAGTATTCATCCGTGATCACATGGGTGCGGTCGATTTTCACACCCAGCGCTTCCAGACCCAGACCTTCGGTATTGCCAACGATGCCAACGGCGGAAATCACCGTGTCGAACTCGTGCTGTTCGACCTTGCCGCCCACTTCGATATGCGCGGTGACTTTGCCTTTTGCACGGTCGAGCTTCTTGACCATGGCTTTTTCCATGATCTTCATGCCCTGCTTTACAAACTGTTTCTTGGCAAAAGCGGAGATGTCTTTGTCTTCTACCGGCAGCACACGGTCCATGACTTCAACCACAGTCGTATCTGCACCCAGTGTGTTGTAGAAGCTGGCAAATTCAATACCGATCGCACCGGAGCCAATCACCAAAAGCTTCTTCGGCATGCGCACCGGCTTCAGCGCGTGGCGGTAGGTCCAGACCAGATCCCCGTCGGCTTCCAGACCGGGCAGTTCCCGCGCGCGCGCTCCGGTTGCGACAATGATGTTTTTCGCCGTCAGCTCTTCGGTGCCTTTGTCGGTTTTAACCGACACTTTGCCTTTGGCTACAATCGTGGCCTCGCCCATGATGGAGGCGACTTTGTTCTTTTTGAACAGCCCCTTAATGCCGCCGTTCATCTGCGCAGCAACTTTACGGGAGCGGTCGACAATGGCGTCCAGATCAAAGCCAAACTTATCGGCGCTGAGGCCATAATCCTTGGCGCGCTCCATCTGGTGATAGATTTCCGCCGAGCGCAGCAGCGCCTTGGTCGGAATACAGCCCCAGTTCAGGCAAATTCCGCCGAGGTGTTCCCGCTCGACGCAGGCAACCTTTAGGCCCAGTTGGGACGCGCGGATCGCAGCCACATATCCGCCCGGCCCTGCACCAATTACAATCAAGTCATAGGAAGTCGCCGCCATGTGTCGTCCCTCACGAACAAAGATCAAAAAACTAGTTGACCGCTAAACTAATTCTCGGAAGACTTCAATCAGACAGTTCCCCCAAGGCCGAGGCGCCTAAAAATGACTAATTTTCGCATGTGTTTCAGGTCCTTAACCCCAAAATAAAAACGGCTTCCTGAGGAAAGAAGCCGTTTGACCCCCTTGGGGCTGCAACAAATCTCCGTCAACGCGGACCCTGGTCAGACGTCTGCCTTAGCGCGCGGCCTGCAGACCGCGCACGGTTTCGCCATAGCCACCGGCCTCTACATAGGCCATCTCCGGCTCGGTCGACGGCCGCCGCAGCACAGCATTGCGATACGGAAAACGGCCGAACAGGCGGATCACCTCCCGGTGCGCGCGGGCATGCTGCAAGTTGCTGGCCCCACATGTGGGCATCCGCTCTTTGATCAAGCGCACACAGCGTTCCTGGTCCGTAAGGCTTTCTGAATGCATCATGGGCAGATAGAAGAACTGGCGCGCCGGCTCGTCAATCCTCAGATCCCACTTCCGATCCACCGCTGCCTTTGCCGCAGCCAGCGCCGCGCAGTCGGTTGCGAAGGCCTTGTCAGACCCGCGGAACATATTCCGCGGAAACTGATCCGTTAGGATAATATAGGCCAGCGCGCCGCTTGGGTACGTCAGCCACAAAGAATGAGAGCCCTCGCTGGCCTCCTGCCATGTCTTGAGGAATTTTTCGCGGATCTGCGCATCCAGCGCGTCATTTTGAAGATACCAGTCTTTCTCCTCGACCGTATCGAGCCAAAATTCCAAAATGTCTTCAGGGCCTGCCATAGTTAGTCGCTCCAAGGGCGTTGAACAATTTGTGACACTTACATGAACCTTAGTTTACCTAGGGAAAACAAGGATAATCTGGTCACATTTCGTATCGGTTGCGACATTTCCGTGAAGACACACGCCGTTATCGGAAACACCTGTCGCCTATGGTTGCCCTTCGGCAGTTTCTTGCTCCTCAAGGTCAATATCAATGGCGTATTCTTGGGCAAACTCCATCGCGACCGGCGTTGCTGTAGGGGACAATGCAACTACAACACCGGTCTCCTCGACGGGAACCGTGGAACGCTGAGTCGTCCGATATAGGCCGTACAACGCAATCGCACCGAGAAAGGCCGCCATAAACAGAAAAAATCCCTGAGGTCCAAACAGGTAATCGGACATTGCTTGCCCCACCAAAAGCGCTCCAAAGGACGCGCCGAGACCGTTGATGAACACCAGCCCACCCGAAGCAGAAGCCATATCGTCATGATTGAGGTAATCATTGGTATGCGCCAACAGCAGCGAGTAGAGCGGGTTTGCAAGCCCCCCAATCAGAAAAACGGAGCAGATCAGCAGGGCAAAGTTGCCTCCGAAAATCCAGCCAACCACCGACGCCATCGCAGCCCCGGTCGCAAAGACGATAATCAATACCCGGCGGTCCATGCGATCTGACAGCCAGCCCAATGGAAACTGCAGCAGCAAAGCAGACACAAAAAAGCTCGATGTGAAGATCGGGAATTCATAGCCGTCCAGCCCAATTTCAGTGGCGTAAACCGGCGCCATACCGAACTGTGCCGAGAACACGCCACCAATAAGGAACATCCCAACACAGCCCAAGGGCGACGCCTTCAGCAGATCGCCCAGTGGCATCGGTTTGGATGTGTCAAATGCGGGTGTTGGGGAAATTGACAGCAAAATTGGGGCAAACGAAATGGAAACGGCAATCGACGCCACAACAAACGGAAGGTAATCGCCAGCATCGCCGATCAGCGTAAAGACTTGCGCCGTCGAAAGACCCAGCGTCATCACCACCATGTAAAGCGACAGCGCTTTACCCCGGTTGGCATTGTCCGCGGCGTTGTTCAGCCAGCTTTCTGCGGTCACATACACGCCGGCAAAGCAGAACCCGACCACAAATCTGCCACACATCCAGGCCGCCGGATGGACCAGCGCCGGATAAAGAATCATAACCGCTGAAATCAGCGATGCGAGGGCTGCGAAAACACGCACATGGCCAACCCGCCGGATCATGCCCGGCGCCAGCCAACTGCCCGCCAGCAGCCCAAAGAAATAGAACGCCATTACCAACGACATTGTGGCGGTTGAAAAGCCCTCGATACCGCCGCGCTGCCCCAGCAACGCACCTTGTAGGCCGTTGCCCAGCATCAAGAGGCCAATACCCAACAAAAGCGCCCAAGCACTCGACAATACCTGTAACATGGCGTCCGTCTCCTTCGCAGAACCCTCGCGCGCCTCCTCTCACGGGAGTGCAGTCTATGGCGGTCACAGACCGACCACCGAACGCGCATTTACGACCATAACAGAGCTGCGCTCTCGCGATACCTCAGAACCGGCATATGCGCGCTTTCAGACCTCATGGCCGTCACCGTAAGCAAAGAAAATTACTTCTTTGGCAACAGCAGGGACGCGTCGCCATAAGAAAAAAAGCGGTACCCTTCCCGCACCGCATGCGCATAGACGTGGCGGATTGCCTCTTGCCCCATCATTGCAGACACAAGCATCAACAAAGTAGATTTCGGCAGATGGAAATTTGTAATCAGCGCATCGGCCACATGGAAGGTGAAACCCGGATAAATAAAAATATCCGTTTCGCCTTCCCAGGGCGTAATCGCACCGTTTCGTACGGCGCTTTCAATAAGCCGCAGCGCGGTGGTGCCCACCGGAATCACCCGCCCACCGGCCGCTTTGGTGGCAGCAATTTCTTCCGCCGCGGTGTCGCTCACCCGGCCCCATTCAGCGTGCATTTTATGGCTGGTAACGTCATCGACTTTGACTGGCAAAAACGTACCCGCGCCCACATGAAGCGTCACGTGGCTGAATGCGACGCCTTTGTCCCCAAGCGCCTTCAGCAGCGCTTCGTCAAAATGCAACGAAGCCGTTGGCGCCGCCACGGCGCCCGAATTTTTTGCCCAGACCGTTTGGTAATCCGTTTTGTCCCGTTCATCTGCGGCGCGCTTGGCCGCAATATAAGGCGGCAACGGCATGGCGCCTGCCGCATTCAGCGCCGCATCAAAATCATCGCCAGAAAGATTGAATTTCAGCCGCCCCTGGCCCTCGACACTCTCAATCAGCTCGGCTGACAAATCCGCACTGAACACCACGGTTTCGCCAACCTTGATCTTCTTCAACGGCTTCAATAGCGCAGCCCAGGCGCCATCAGCCTGCGGCTCCAGCAAGGTAACCTCAATTTTGGCTGCAACCGGACCCTGTGCACTGTCGCGATGCCGCAGGCCGCTCAGACGCGCCGGGATCACTTTGGTGTCGTTCAACACCAACCGGTCGCCGGGGCGCAACCACTCCACAAGATCCAAGACACGTGCATCATGGATCGTCTCCCCCTCAGCCACCAAGAGGCGAGCGGAGGTGCGCGGCACCGCAGGGCGGGTCGCAATCAAAGTATCGGGCAGGTCGAAATCAAAATCACTGAGCTTCATAGATAATCGCCTACACCGCTTTACACGCCAAGGCCAGAGGGCCAGACACGGCAAAATGCTCAGCGGTCTTCGATTCTCCGGCGCAGCTCCTCGCGGCGTTCTTCTGCTGTCGGCCGCTTTCGTTCTTCTCCGGGTTTCCGGGGCTTCTCGCCACGAAACACCTCTCGTAGGAAGCCCGGTGCCAACGCAGACAGCGGGTTTACCCGCACATCAGGATCCGCCCCGGTGCCGCGCATACGGAACGCAAAGGCAAGAAGTCCCTCCCCCCGCCGTGTTAAAATGCTGCCAATCCCATTCAACGCATAGAGCGGCGTTAACACCCCGCGCATATCAAGCGCGTCGGTTTTGAGGTTGTAAATCCCCTCCATTGTCAAACCGATGGACACCCCAATCGCCGATAGGTTTGTCAGCGTCAGATATTGAGGACCAAGCTTGAAGTCGGCTTCGGCTGAAGTGAACTGAATGCCCTGCCCTGACAGCTCATCCACCAACCCAACCAAACTGATCGCGTTCAAAAGCGCCGTGATCCGTGCCCCCTGCTTGACCCGAATGCGACCGACCCGCAGCTGCCCTTTGTATTCGCCCGGCGTTGCCATCGGCAGCAAGGTCATTTCAAAGTCACCGCCAAAACTGTTGTCGATAACACCCGCCGCGCGCAAAATCGCACCTGCATCCTCCGCTCGCAGCCTGATTCCCAAACCGCCCTGTTGCGGCACCACAACGCCCGTAAGCGGCGCCTGACCGTTCAAACGGCCGGAAAACTCTCCGTTGAAACCACCCTGTGTGGAAAACCGCCCCTGAAACCCATTCAGACCAAAATCATCCGTGACCCGCAGCTGATCCAGCTGCAGCGCAATTGGCACATTGCCACCGCCGCCTGCCCCGTCGGCCCCATTTGACTGGGTGTCAAAAGGGACGTTGCGCAGGTCGATCTGACCACCGCGCACCGTCACCGCCGGGGCCGCAGCACCGCGCCCCTCCAGGGTCACCGCCCCCTTCAGCCAGCCACCGAGCGAGACATTTGAAAACACTGCCCGTTCCAGCCCGCCATCTGCTCTGGTGGTGACCTGCCCCCGCGCACGCAAACCCGGTGCTTCCACCAAAAGGTCCTCGACCACAGGACTCGCACCAAGACGCGCCTCCAGTTTCAACAGCCCCTTGGAACCTTTAGATTTTGACCAGGACAGATCCGGCAGGCGCAGCCCGACCCCTGCCAATGTGCTGCTCAGCGACAGCCGCGGCGCGGCGCCGTCTGGCGGAAGTGTTACCTCAAATGTTCCAGTACCGCGCCCGAAAACACTTTGGTCCGGCACGCCAATGCCCAGAGTTTCAACCGTCGTGTTGCTCAGCTCGATCGTGCCACTGACCCGGCCGGGCTGGGGCTTTTCCGGGTTGATGTCCTGCCGCCAGCGCGCGTCAACGGGGATCCCGCTCATCTGACCGGGACCAAAGATCTCAATTACGCGCGGATCACCCCGCAGGCGCAGGGCCGCGCTTTCCAACACATGACCGGGCAATAATGTGTCGGTGCGCACATCCGTCAAAACGCCGACGTAGTGGTAATCGATCTCCTGAAGTTTTGCATTCCTGCGAAGGGGAACTGTTGCAGTTCCCTTCAGCGCAACACGCCCCTCGCCCAGATCTACCGGCAAACCCACTTTATCCAACAGCGACAGGGGCGCTGTATTCAAAACGGACAATACCGCTACAGCCGTGCCCTCTGCTGCAGCGCGCACGATCCCGAAACCATCATCTGCAGGCAGAGCGGTGTCGGGAATGATGAATGACGTCCCGGAGACCTCCAGCGGCCCACCTTCGGGCGGCAGCAAAAACCCTTCGGTCGCAGTGACCGCCAGACGCGACCCATGAATTGACAGCTGCCCCGCCGCCCCTACGAGATTGGGAAGGGTCTTGTGATACTTGACCTCCGCATCACGGAAGCTCAAATCGACCGATACAAAGGGCTTTTGGCCACCGCGCCCCCGAAGTCCCATCTCGACATCATATATGACGCCCCGAAGGACGTTATCCCGCACCCATTTGCGCGGGTTTGGCGGGGTTTTTGTTGGCCAGAGCGCCTTAACCAGATCCGGTGTCAGCAGATCAGACCGTGCCGTGAGGTCATAGTCCCAACCCTCAGGCCCGACGCGCGCTTCCCCATTGGCAACGACATTCAGTCCGTCGCGCTCTATCAGCATCTGCCCAAGCCGCACTCGGAATGGGTTGAGTTCCAGAAGAAAATCCGCCGTCACGCCCGCCAGTTCTATTGGTTGGTCGTAAAAATCGTTTGGGTTGAGTTCCAGATCCGAGAAAGCCAATTGCCCGACCAATTCGCGCAGCTGCCCGTTCTCCACCCCAACAAGCGCGGCCGTTCCCTGCATCGTGCCACGGCCCCATCCGCTGTCGATGCGCAGGCTTTCAAACGTCAGCTCTTCGCGGCTTGGGTCAAAGGTAAAGAAGCTCTGTGCACCGCGAATTGGCACCGGTGTGACCGCATCTTCGGGCTGGATAACACCTTCGCCAATCTCAAGCGCAACCTGAAGAGGCCTCAGCGCCCCGTCGCTGTCGACAGCCCCACGGACCGCCCCGGAAATTGGCGCGCGCAGGACCGACAACCACCCCAGCGCCGCGCTTTGAACTGCCACATCTTCGGCGGGGACATCTGTTATGACCAGCGCAAACTCTGCGGCCGTGTCCTCAATCTGCGACCTGTAATTTGCCGTCACAGTGCTCACAAAATTCCGCCCGCTGAGAACTGAAAAGGACGCGTCAAACTCTACATCGCCTTGGTTCCGACCCAGCGAGACTGCGCCGCCGTCCAGCGTCCACTCGCGCCCCAATCGGAGGTCTTCCAATCGGAGCGTCAGCGCATTGGTTTCGATCTGCGTGAGCGCCGACAAAACCGGCAGGGTCAAGTATTGGTCCCATTGCTCCATCAAAACTGCGAAACTGGCCGCGCGCCGGACGTTCGAACTGCCCTCGCCAAAGCGTAGCGCCACCGCGCCGTCTTCGGATCGCTCAAGACTTGCAAACAATCCACTCAGCGAAATGGCTTTTGGACGCACCTGCCCCTTCAGGAGCGGCCAAAGCGAAAGCACCGCCTGCGCATCCGCCACTTGCAGCGCCGATGTGCCATCGGGGTAGCGAAGGGTTACATCCCGCACAGAAACGCCCGGCAGCCAGCCAGAGCCAAGGAAAGCCGACATTTCGCCAAACTCAACCTTCACCCCACCAAGGGTCTGGTCCAATCGACGTTCCACAGTGTCACGCACCCAGTCCGGCGCTTCGATCCTGCGATCGGGGAGCAGAAGGAGTGTGGCCGCCAAGGTTGCCCCAAGAAGGATCAGAAAGGCACACAGCCGCGCAACACATCTGCCCAAACGCCAACTGCGCTGCTTTTGGGGCCTATTTGGGCTGTCCTTAATGCTCGGTCTTTGCAGACCCGGCGCCTGCCCGGAGCTGGCTTTTTCGGAAGGCTCAGCTTGCGCGCCCAGGCGATCCAACAGGTGATCGGGCATATCTGGCTTTACTTTGTCAGACATGGGCTATTTACGGTTTGTGAGACCAAGACAAAGTCCGGAGAAACCAAACATGCTGACCCCCCAAGACCTCGCCCCTGATTTCACCCTGCCGCGCGATGGCGGAACGGAATTGACTTTGTCTGCTCTGCGCGGCAAGGCTGTTGTCCTGTTTTTTTATCCCCGCGATGATACGCCGGGATGCACCAAGGAATCCATCGGATTTTCTGAATCCTTGGGGGCATTTCAGGCAGCAGGGGCCGAAGTTGTTGGCATTTCCCGTGACACAGTTGCAAAGCACGAAAAATTCATCGCCAAACATGGGCTGACGGTGCCGCTGGTTTCGGATGAGGACACCACCGCCTGCGAGGCCTACGGCACTTGGGTGGAAAAGAACATGTATGGCAAGAAAAGCATGGGGATCGAACGGTCCACCTTTCTGATCGACGCCGAAGGCAAGATTGCGCAGATCTGGCGCAAGGTGAAAGTACCAGGTCACGTAGATGAAGTTCTGGAGGCAGTCAAAGCGCTCTGATCCCAGAGCCGCCTTACGATCACACCGCATCCGGCGCCTACGGCGGGCCAGCCCTCCCGCCGACAAGATTTGCATACAAGATGCACATGTGTCTGTTGGGTGCCAGTTGGGCATATCACCTGCACGCAACCCAGCCCGAAACGGGGGGCGTCCGTGGTTCAAACGGAGCATGTGGCAGCGTTCATCTCGCTGTCCCACGCACGCCACCGACGTCCCCCGCGCCGATCAATCGACTGAGGTGACGTCCCCCCTTGCAGCCCACCGTCGGTTTCACTATCCGAACGGAACCTCAAAACCGGCAGAACACTCCAGCGGAGCGGCTTATGAAGACCCTTGCCGAAATGGCCACAGACGTGCTGACCACAGCGGATGGTCGCCAGAAGACAGCTTTGTCGCGCCAATACGCCGCGAGGTGGCGCGACGCCCGCGCAGGAAAAGCCGATCCCATCAACGTTGGCGCTGCAAAACCGCCGCTCCACCCCGCGCGCCCGGCCCGTCCCGAGCTTCTAAACCCGCGCGAGGTGCCCAAACGCAAGCCCGGCTCAGCCCAAGGGCGGATTGCCCTGTTGCATGCAGTTGCACATATCGAGCTCAATGCGGTTGACCTCCACTGGGACATGATTGCCCGCTTTACCCATGTGCCCATGCCGATGGGGTTCTATGATGATTGGGTCAAGTCTGCGGATGAAGAAAGCAAACATTTCAACCTAATGTGCGATTGCCTTGAAGCGCTTGGCGCCGATTACGGCGCGCTTCCGGCGCATGCCGGCATGTGGCGCGCCGCTGAAGACACAGTGGGCGACCTTCTGGGCCGTCTTGCCGTGGTTCCGATGGTTCTTGAAGCCCGCGGTTTGGATGTCACGCCTGGAATGATCGACATCTTCAAACGCGCAGACAATAATGATGCTGTTGCGGCGCTTGAACTGATCTACGCCGAGGAGGTCGGCCATGTGGCCTATGGTTCTAAATGGTTCAACTTCTTGTGCGGGCGCGACAACCTGGATCCCAAAGACGAGTTCCACCGCCTCGTTCAGTATTACTTTCACGGGGCGCTAAAGCCACCCTTCAATGAGGCAAAGCGCGCAGACGCGGGGCTTCCACCCGATTTCTACTGGCCGCTTGCGGATGGAGAGGCCCCCGCCTACGCGCGCTGAAACCGGACCCTCTAATTTCGGCGAGAAACCGCCGATCTCGACACCAAACCAGCGACTTTACGGCATATAAACCAAAGAGGGTTGCCCGGAGGACACACACCGCGTATTTCATCCTGTACGAGAAGCAGCGTCACGCAACGGGCGGGGAACAGCCCCATCCGAGCTTCGCACAAGATGCGGAAACAAACAGGACTGGGCACTTTGCGACGAAGAATGGCAATCAAGCTTCATGCCTTTCTGGAGCGCAAGCTTCCGGAACGCCGCGTTTTTCTCAAATCTGACAGCGACACCCGCTTTATCCGTTTGACACCCGAAAGCCAGCTTACTGCCATTCTGGGCGCTGGGCTGTTGGTATCTTGGTCCATTGTTGCAACCTCCATCGTGCTGATGGACAGCATTGGATCCGGCAACTTCCGCGAACAGGCCAAACGCGACCAGGCGATGTATCGGAGCCGCCTTAATCAGATGGCGCAGGAACGTGATGCCCGCGCCAGTGAAGCCTTAGCAGCGCAGGACCGTTTCACTGCAGCCCTTGAGCAAATCTCTGTCATGCAGTCCGAACTCTTGGCTTCGGAGACCCGCCTGCGCGAGTTGGAAACCGGGCTGGAGATCGTGCAATCGAACCTGCGCGACCGGCTAAAAGAACGCGACAGATTGCGCGTCAAACTGGCCGCGATGCAACAGCAAAGCGCCGAAGGCCGCACGACCCCGTCTCTGGTCGGCAACACCAAACAGGTTGAACTGCTGACAAAGGTCCTGAACGACACCGCTGTTGAACGCGACCAAGTGACGACCGATGCCCGCGATGCCCTAGAGCAACGGGACGCGCTGGAACTGGAACTGCGCCTGACCGAACAGCGCAATGACCAGATTTTCCGCCAGCTGGAAGAGGCGATGAAAGTTTCGGTCGAACCGCTGAATAAAATGTTCCGCAATGCCGGCCTGCCGCCGGATCGCATCCTGGAACAGGTGCGCCGCGGCTATAATGGTCAAGGCGGTGGCCCAATGGCCCCGCTGCCCTATTCCACCCGCGGCCAGGGCCCCAGCATCGATGAGCAGCGCGCCAATGCGCTCTTGTCTCAGATGCGCGAACTGAACACCTATCGCATTGCAGCCGAAAAGGCGCCGTTTTCGGAACCGCTGGTACGCGGGACGGCGCGGCTGTCCTCCTCTTTTGGCTTTCGCCGTCACCCGGTCACGGGGGGGCGACGCATGCACAACGGGATTGATCTGGCAGGTCCAACCGGCACCGATATCTATGCAACCGCCGATGGCGTTGTGACATATTCCGGCTGGCAGTCTGGCTACGGCCGCATTGTGATCATCCAGCACGATTTCGGGATTGAAACCCGATATGCCCATAATTCAAACAACCGTGTAAAGGCCGGTCAAAGGGTCTCGCGCGGTCAGCATATTGCTGATATGGGTAGCACAGGACGGTCCACCGGCCCGCATCTCCATTACGAGATTAGGGTCGGCGGGAAACCCGTAAACCCCATGTTCTATATTAAGGCTGCGAGAAATGTTTTCTAAGAGCAAAATCAACGAGCCCGGCCCGAAGTCAACCGACGCCACCTCGACCTCCCCTGCACCGGCCCAGGCCCAAGCTGCCCCGGCCCCAGCCGCGGCTCCTAAGCCTGCTGCCCCCAAAGCAAAACCTGCTGCGTCACTGATCAGCTCGGACCTGACCATCACCGGCAATATTAAAACATCCGGTGACATCCAGGTCGAGGGAACCGTTGAAGGGGACATCCGCGCGCATCTGTTGACCATCGGACAAAGCGCAACCATCAAAGGCGAAGTGACCGCGGATGACGTTGTGATCAACGGCCGCATTGTGGGCCGTGTCCGGGGTCTGAAAGTTCGCCTGACAGCCACCGCGCGCGTCGAAGGCGACATCATCCACAAAACAATTGCAATTGAATCCGGGGCGCATTTCGAAGGCTCCGTTCAGCGGCAGGACGACCCTTTGAATCCGGGCAAAGCTGCGCAAAAACCAGCTGTTGCAGGCTGACCCTCCGGCGACATGGTCGCAAAACAGCAATTCCAACGCCGTCGTTGCCCATAGGGCATCGTCGGCGTTTTCTTTCCAAACGGTGCGTGCTATTTTTGTAGGCGGGTGTGCCTCGGTGTCACATCCCGTGAACTGGTTTGGTGTTGCGTGCAGGATGACGCATTCTGACGTCGTGTGCGCATTCTCTGGTTGCGCCGCCGGCCATTGTGGAAGTCCTGTGGCCTTTGTGCCGGCTTTCGCGGAAGTCTCCGAAAGTGCTGCCCCACCTGGGCGTCCTCAAGACACAACTCTAGAGCCGCTTTTGTCTGGCTTTCGCTGCACCTCCCGCCATGCAGGCTTTGGCTAAAATATCCCGTTCCACCGGCAACCTGCAGATCTGTGATCTGCAGCTTACCAACGTCGGAGGCGTTCCCTTGTTCTGGGGTCA
>SPLB01000365.1 GCA_004566265.1 Paracoccaceae bacterium
ACCGGCACCATTGGCGGGCTGGCGTCGCTGGATTTCCTTGGGTTTGGTCTGCCGTCTTCGGCGCCGTCCTTGGGAGAGCTGACGCTTCAGGCGAAACAGAACCTGCAGGCGCCCTGGCTGGCTTTTGTCGCCTTTGTCACTTTTGCCACCATGCTGTCGCTTCTGGTCTTCATCTTTGAAGGTGTGCGCGATGCCTTTGATCCCAGAAAGACCTTCTCATGAGCGCGATTTTGCAGGTAAAGGATCTGCGGGTGTCCTTCCGTCAGGAAGGTCGGATCAGCCCGGCGGTAAAGGGCGTGTCCTTTTCCGTGGATCGCGGCGAAACCGTGGCCTTGGTTGGGGAATCGGGGTCTGGAAAGTCGGTCTCGGCCCTGTCGACGGTGCAGCTTTTGGGGGATAGCGCGATTGTCGAAGGTTCCGTCACCTATGACGGAACCGAAATGATCGGCGCTGACGAACGCACCCTGCGCCGGGTGCGCGGCAATGACATCTCGTTCATTTTCCAAGAACCAATGACGTCCCTCAATCCGCTTCACACCATTGAAAAACAGCTGGGCGAAGCCCTTGCACTGCACCAGGGTGTGGTTGGCGACGCAGCCCGTGAGCGTGTTCTAAGTCTGTTGAGCAAGGTTGGCATCCGCGATGCGGAAAGCCGTCTGGGATCCTACCCGCACCAATTGTCGGGTGGTCAGCGCCAGCGGGTGATGATCGCGATGGCGCTGGCGAACAAGCCGGATGTGCTGATCGCGGACGAACCCACCACAGCGCTGGATGTGACCATTCAGGCGCAGATCTTGGAGCTTCTGGCAGAGCTGAAAGACAGCGAAGGCATGGGGCTGCTGTTCATCACCCATGACCTCGGGATCGTGCGCAAATTTGCCGACCGCGTCTGCGTGATGAAGGACGGAGAGATCGTGGAATCTGGCCCGACAGCTGAGGTGTTTGACGACCCGCAACATCCCTACACACAGATGCTTCTGGCGGCAGAACCGTCGGGCGCCCCGGCAGAGATCCCTGCGGATGGGGCGGAACTGGTTGCGGCTGAGGATCTGAAAGTCTGGTTCCCGATCCAGCGCGGTTTCCTGCGCAAAACCGTCGGGTATGTGAAGGCCGTGAACCCGATGTCGCTGTCAGTGCGGGCAGGGGAAACTCTTGGCATTGTTGGCGAAAGCGGCTCGGGCAAGACAACGCTGGCACTGGCGATTATGCGCCTGATTGCATCAGACGGGGCGGTGCGGTTTCAGGGCGATGATCTGCGCAAATGGTCCACCCGCGAGCTGCGCAAACTGCGCAAGGACATGCAGATCGTGTTTCAGGATCCGTTTGGGTCGTTGTCACCACGGATGACCTGTGCGCAGATTATTGCCGAAGGGCTGGCGGTGCACGACGTCGACACATCCCGCGCCCCGCGGGACTTGGTGGCAGAGATCATGGAAGAGGTTGGGCTTGATCCGGGGGCAATGGACCGCTATCCGCACGAATTTTCTGGCGGTCAGCGCCAACGGATTGCGATTGCGCGCGCTATGGTGCTGCGCCCGAAGCTGGTGGTTCTGGACGAGCCAACCTCGGCTCTGGATATGACGGTGCAGGTGCAGATTGTCCAGCTGCTGCGTGATCTGCAGGCGCGCCATGGGCTGGCTTATGTGTTCATTAGCCACGATCTGAAGGTTGTGCGTGCGATGTCGCATAAAGTGCTGGTGATGAAACAGGGCGATGTTGTCGAGGCCGGAGAGGTTGCAAAGATCTTTGACTCACCAGAGCAGGCATACACCCGCACGCTTCTTGCCGCCGCGCATTGAAGGCCGCAGCAGTGCCAAGGCGTCTTTTTGCCATAGATAAGCTTGGATTTTTTGGGGCCTTCGAGGGGCAGCGCCCCCCAATCCTCAACTTATTTGCGGCACTTTTTCCAAGCCTTCCCGCCTTTCAGCTGGTCCGAGGGCCTCGATGAGGTTGTGGGGCTCTGTGGGATCGGGTGAAGATGTGTTTACTGGGTAGGCACAGCCCTAGTGTCGTGCCAAGCAAAGAGAATGTGGCGATGCGAGACCTAAAGGGGCTGATGCAAAAAGAGGCTGGCGACGACAGCGGGGCCTCCCTGTCTGACGTCGCCTGAAACTCAGACTGTTAGTCCGATATGTCTTCCATTTTGGTGGCATTGAGGTGCGCAAAGTTTTCGGCACCGATGCGGTCGTGCAGTTCGATTTGTGTCTCGAGAAAGTCGATATGGCCTTCTTCGTCTTTCAGCAGTTCCTCAAACATGGACATTGTCACATAGTCACCGCTTTCGTTGCAAGCATCGCGGGCTTCTTTGTAAAGCGCCTGCGCCTCGTATTCGGCTTTGAGATCACATTCCATGCATTCCTTGGGGTTCTCGCCAATACGCAGCGGTGCCAGCGTCTGTAGGTTCGGATGGCCCCCGAGATAGATAATACGCTCGATCAGCTTGTCGGCGTGCTCCATCTCTTCGATGCTTTCCTCGCGGCTTTTCTTTGCCATGGAGCCCAGGCCCCAGTCGTCCTGCAACCTGTAATGTAGCCAAAACTGGCTAACTGCGGTCAGCTCATGACGCAGAGCCTTGTTGAGATAGTCTATAACCTTCGGGTCGCCCTTCATGGGGTGCCTCCTTACTGCCTGACATTTCTTTGCTGCTGCGCAGGTTGCGCAAGTCAGCTGGGACGCACAGCTTATCATTGCGGCGCATCGTGTCGAGGAAAATGGGCATGCACCCGCCGCAGTCTGCGGCCTTGCCCAAGGAGCGGTAAATTTTCCCAGGAGTTATAATGACTTGCGGATCTGCAGCCCGCATCCAGTCAATTGCAGCATTGATATCGTGGTCCGTGATGTGCGTGCAGTGGCAGATGATCATGGGGCGCGTCGTTTTCTGATGATTCTGGTAGGTTTCGCCCCAATATCCGATAGAAACAGTCGGAAAGCAATCGAAAGTGATGAATTTATGTCGCTTTGCTTGGGGGGGAAAGGTAAGCGTAAATTCTGAATTCTGTCGTCGAAAATTGGTATGACTAAATTCAGGTACCACGTTGAACTGCAACGCCCGCATGGCAACGTCCATAGCCGCTTAGACGACGGGCGAATGGCCGATGTCCCGGTCACGAGGTTGAGCTTTGTCCATCAGCGAACAGAGCCGTGGTAAATGACACGGTTTCTCGCGTGTTTTTCGCGCCAGCCAGCGGGCGCGTCAGACATTGCAATGCCCATAACGCCGTGCATCGAGCATCAAGAAGAAGATGTGCGGAGCAGCTACAAACACAAGGGGCAGAGAGGACGCATCCGGAGGGGGGAAATTTGATCGTGCCATGCCAGGGGGGACAACCGACCCATTTGTGGCGGTGTCGAACCGCGTGACCAGATGGTCGCCCGTTAGACCGCGGCCCGGCACAGGCGGGCGGGCGCTGCAATCCCGGTGCCGCTTAGTTTTTCGTATCAGTTGGATTGTGTTCGCTGTTGCCGGTCCTCATGGCCCCGCTTTTTGTGGGCGGGGCCGGACCAGCGCCGGGCAGCGGGCGTGTTCAAAGTGCGGAGTCACCTGCTATTGCGGTCTCAGAGATCAGAGAGATCCCGCAGAATGCGGGTTTTCGGTCCACGGAGCAGGTGTTTAATCCATTTGCGTCTGGCTGCGGGGAACTGCGCGTCAGCGGTCGGTAGATCCCGCAGGCGCACGTCAGTGGCACGGGTCGCAGTCAAAAAGGATCTTGCATAGATATCTGTAAGCATCACTATCATCCTTATGGGGATCATTCGATTAAAGGGTGCACACAGAATGTCACTATGGGGCACTCCCCACGAGTCAGGAAGAATTCCAATATGTTAGCTGGGGTTACATATGAGTTGGTTGGAAATGCCACCCTTGTCAGCGCTCCGCGCGTTTTCTGTATTTGCAGTCGTGGGAAATGTGTCGCACGCGGGTGCAGAACTGAACGTAAGCCACGCGGCAATCAGCCAGCAGATCCGCAGCCTTGAGACCCATCTTGGCGTGGCATTGGTGCACCGCGAGGGCCGTGCACTGCAGCTGACTGAGGCTGGACGCCATTTGGCCCAGGCCTTGGAAGCGGGTTTTGATACCATTCGGAGCGGGGTGCAGGATGTGTCAACCCGCGAAAGCGCCCGACCGCTGCACATCAGTTGCACGCCAATGTTTGCATTGAACTGGCTGATGCCACGTCTGCAGAGCTTTCGCGGTGCCCATCCCGAGGTTGATTTGTTGTTGAACCCTACGGCGGATGTGGTGCCTTTGGGTCCCGGTCAAGCGGATCTGGCGATTCGCTATGGCACAGGGGATTGGGCGGGATGTGATAGCGATCTTTTGTTTGCCAGCCCAAACGTAGTTGTTGCCGCGCCTTCCCTTTTGCAAGGGCGCAAGGTCGTGACACCGCGCGATCTGATTGGGCTGCCAAAAATCGAAGAACTGGGCACCACTGAGGTCTCGGACTGGTTTAACAAACACGGGGTTGATGAACCGGATCTCGATCGCGGCGGGCGTATGCATTTGCCTGGCAATCTGCTGATTGAGGCCACTCTGTCGGGGCAGGGCATCGCGGTTAAAGTTGAAGCATTCGCAGCGCGTTACATTGCGGATGGGCGACTGGTTGAACTGTTCCGGGATCGAGAGGACTGTGGATACTATATTGTGCACAAGCGCGGGGTTCTGCGCCCGGCGGCAAAGGCCTTTGTGACCTGGCTGCGGCGCGAAAAATGCAGCTCGCATGATGCGACATAGGGGCGCAAGGCAATCG
>SPLB01000366.1 GCA_004566265.1 Paracoccaceae bacterium
CGGGCCGATCTGGGCGATGCCGACAAGATCGCGTCCCACACGGCGGATTATGAAGACCGTTTTGCCAATCCCTTTGTGGCAGCAGAGCGCGGCTTCATTGACGAGGTGATCCAGCCAAAATCAACCCGCCGACGCGTCGCTCGAGCCTTTGCGTCCCTGCGCAATAAAAAGCTCGAGAACCCTTGGAAAAAGCATGACAATATTCCGCTGTAAGCCCTGATTGAAATTCCCTCGAACGGCAGAAATCGCTAAGTTGATGTCATTATCAACTCTGGAGAAAATAATGCTTAAGGCTTTCGCTATTGCATTGCTGATTTTGTCCCTTCCGGCGGCCGCACAGGCCGCATCGGAATGCCGTGGGAAAAAGACTTTTAAACTGTCTGATGGGGCCACGTGGTGCCTTATTTACAAAGGTGAGACCACAGTGACAAACACTCTGTCGCGCGACGACGGGCAATCCAAATCCAAGTCAACCGACATGCCGGTGTTTGTTGTCGCGATGGATGGGACTTTCAAAAAGAGCATGGGCAAATCGGAAAAGCGGATGAAAGAAATCTGCCAACGGCTGCAGGTCACGGATGCAGACGCCTTTACCGGCGGTAAGCGTGCGCGTGTTGTCGTGAGCATGCTCTGGCCCGAGAAGGCGCGTGCAGAAGGCAAGAAAGCCACCGCACGTTTCGCAAACCAGGCGGGCAGTGTGAACACAACCTGCCGCTCTGTGCGCTTGTTTGGCAATCGGACGCTCTGATGCCATTCGTGGTGTACCATAACTTCAGATCGCAGGCCTTCGGGCCTGCCTTTGCAGCCGCGTTTTACGGTGGTGGCGCTGGATGAAAAAGCCGTGGCATCTTAAACGGGACGCGGGCCGTAGCATTCTGTACCGACAGCCCCCACCGCGCTTTGACATAAGCGCCGAAGTCTTTCTGATCTGTTCTTGTTATGTCAGTCAGGGACGTCTCGCCCATCAGGTGCGGCAGGATTTGTGGCGCGCCTTGCAGAACCAGCGTGGCTTTTGCCCGGTGGTCGAAGTTGAACAAGCAGGCACAACACTTCGCATCCGGGCTGGTGGTCGCCTGCCTGCACCGATTGCCCCCAATATGTCCGATCGTATTCTCGCGGTGTTGGAAGATCCCCAAAAACAAATGCGCTGGATACGGCATGCGACCTGCAAACGGCCTGTAACTGCGCCTCTTGCCGGGGTGCGGGAATGAAAAGAAATTCTCAATCACAAGGAAAATTACCTAAGGGTTGTGTCGATTTTTATGTGCGTGCACAAAGTTCGACCTGTTCCGATGGGCGTCGTACGGAATATCACCTTAGGGTGGTAAAATATAACAATTTTACAACAGAGTTTGACAGGGAGGCCGAATCGGGGTTTTGTGCGGCTCACATGAGATGAGAACAGCGCGCGCCAACCACAGCGATGCGCCCGCAGCCCCGGCAGGAGGAGCTCGTTTCTGGAAATTCATTGCGGTCCCATTGGGGAACGCTCTGAAATCCCGGCGAGGCTGGGGCTGCGGCAGTATATCAAACGACCTTGCCCATCTCCCAGTCAATCCTCCTGATATTGCCGCTTCCGCTGGCCGAGGTGCAACTAAGCCCCCTATCAATACCAAACGTCGGAGTAGACACCCATCTGTGCTGCGCGCCACACTAGTGCCGTGTCGGCGTCTGTGCGATCCAATTTTGGCGAAAGGGGCAGGGGCGCTTCTCTGGTGTGCCGCAACTGTGGTCTGTGCGGAAGCGCCGTTGATTGGGCTGCCGTCTGGCATGAAGGTGACCCTGCACGAGGTTCTCTTGGACCCAACCCCGACACAAGGCACGGATGACGCCCCCTGGGCGCGGTTCCGCTTTGTCGCGCCCGCGCTGCGCCGAGATGGCAATGGTCAGACCCATGCGGATGCTGCAGCCGATATGGACCACCTCTGCAGCGCTTTGGTGCGCCCGTATCTGGAACTCCATCAACTGGCCCCGGCGCGGGTGATCATCTCCCTTGCGAACCGCCCGGTGCCCTTTGGGCAGGCGTCCCCCGACGTCAGCCAGTTTTTCGAAAGCTACCGCCTGGTAGATGGTGCCTGTGTCTGGGAGGGCTACTGATGATCCTGTCCTGTGCAAGAGACCGCAAAAATATCGGCAAGGGTGCAGATTTCTGCCAAGTGCTCATGGGCTTGGGCGCTTTTGAATATTCAACGGGGCCAAAGGGCGTTATGATTGCATCGGGTCCTCTCGATGGGCCCCCGTGGGTCCGCTTCGGGTCCGTCTGCAAAACCCGCCCTTGGCTGAGTTTGCAGCAGCGTTCGGGCGCGTTCTGCGCAGGTTTCATTAATGGATACAGGAGACAGTCATGTCAAAGAGCCTCAAGCTCCTCACTCTCGCCGGCCTCGTTGCAGCGGCCGCCGCATGTGCGCCCAAGCAACAAGACGTCATCATCGTCGAGCCCGAGCCGATCTCGACCGAGCCGACCTACACCGGCAAGTACAAGTAAGAACATTAGGGGTTCGGCCCTGCGGCCGGCCCCCGCCGTCCTGCGGGGTTCCGAACCGAGGATCCCCCCATGCTGAAACACCGTGGTTTCCCCGGCCGTCTTTCCGGCACAGATTTCCAATTCGTCATCCGTCGCGCCAATCCAAAAGGTGTGACCCCCATCACACGGCGTGAACGCTACCGTGATCGCCGCGCGCCCGATAGGCGCGCCGATGCGGCCTTTATGAGAGCGCTCTGGGAGCATTTTGGTGAAGAACCCTTTGAGCGCGGCAACCTGGATGCAGGCCGCCTTAGCTGGCTCTTTGGGCGCGAAGTTGTTGCGGTCGACGAATCCTTTGACCCCAAAAGTTACGAGGCCCTTCTGCGGATTGACGCAGAGGTCGCCGAGCGATCCTTCCCCGAGGCCTTTAACGGCTCCAGCGGGGACGACGCCGATGATGACTGGGATGATTGGGACTGAATGCGAAAAGGGTTGGCATATCCTACACCCCTTTATGGCATCTTTGGCGCTTATGCCGCCGATGCCATATTTGGGGTCGTGTCAGGCTTGGCCGGTTTCTGCTCCCGAAAGACAACCGTGCTCTGCGCAAAAACAGGATCTGCGCCCGGTCTGTCCGACTGTGCCCAAGAGGCACTCCATGCCATCCAAGATCATAAAGCTGCCGCCGTGGGGACACCGTTTCGCGCGGTGTTTCTGTTGCCAAAAGTACCAAAGACAAGGGACGAGACATGTTTGACAAGATCCTGATCGCCAACCGCGGCGAGATCGCCTGCCGGGTCATTAAAACGGCTAAGAAGATGGGCATCCAGACGGTGGCCATCTATTCCGACGCCGACCGTCA
>SPLB01000367.1 GCA_004566265.1 Paracoccaceae bacterium
CCCATCTATCATTTGCAGACCGTGGCATCGACAGAGTTCCCACGATCCATGAAGGCGCAAGCTCCCGAGCCAGGCCTGAGACCAAGAAGGCAAGCAAAGAGCAATGGAAACATATCGACCAAGGCCGCACCCGGGCCGAGGCGAACGCCGTCATCCGAGAAATCAACCAACTGAAAGAGGAACACGAAAATGCAAGAAACCTTCGATTGGGAGCAAGCAATGGAAACAACGAGGTGCAGCGCAATGGCAGCATCGCAGAACAGCGAAAACGCAGTGGCGGGAATATCGAAGCTGCTGCGAGAAATCGACCACCATTCAAGCAGACTGGCGAACCTGAACAAGGCCATCGACCAATTGGAAACTACACAAGGGCAGCAAATCACCCGCAGCCAAGCCCTACTCGACCGCGTCCAGGACGAAAATCGGGGATCCCCGCGCTTGCTCGCCTTGGGCTTCCTCGCCGTCTTCGCCGTGGGCGTCGCATTCGGCGCATTTATCGTGAGCTGATCATGTTGCGCGACACCCTGAAGGCGCGGCTTGTGCCGAATGAGAGGCAACGCCGCTTGCCCACGGAGGCACCCGAACCAGAACAACTTCGCGGACATCCCCCGAAAACGACTAAGCCCCGCCAAGGCGGGGCAGAGTGCAATCTTAAGTAGATCAGATTTTTTTGACTATCTCATCCAATGCGTTTTCGAGGATGCCGTTCATTTTTGCTATTGAAGCCTGCACGTGTTCGAAATCATCTTCATCGGTAGACGAATGCAATTCGAGCGCCTTGTGCTGAGTTATGGCGCAAATCGCTGCGGAAAGCTGCCCTGTCAGAAGAAGATCGTGCGTCATCGGATTTTTCCAGAATGGCTGCTTTGGTGAATTGGTGGAATGGGTCATGCTATTTATTCCTTTAGCAGGCTGCTGAAAAACTCATTCGGCGCCTGTGTTGATGGTTATTTTCGCGCCCTTGGGGACCATTTTGTCGATTGGTATCGCCAGCTCTTTTTCCTCAAGATCAAGCAAGATCGTCAGAAGTATACTTTGGAGATGGGTCAGAGCTTCTTCCTTCGTTTCTCCACCGGTTCTGGCTCCGAATTCCTCCATCGCTGGACATCGCGCGGTCCATGATCCTGATTTCGTGTCGATCACTCTGCTGTAAACGTACTCCATAGTGCGGTTCCTAAGCCAAGAGCTTTGGTAGGCGCGCCAGGTTATTCGCTGCCATTGTTAACGTGAAACGGGCGCAGACACGTTCGACACCGCGGAGCGTGGTCTGCGCCATGCCGCCGACGGTCTTTGCCCAACCAAACGGTTCCTCGATCTTCTTGCGATGCCGCTGAGACAGGGCGTAGCCGGGCTGCCCGGTAGTCCGTCCATCGATTGCGGAATGCCGGGCTTTCTGCGCGACGTGCGGTGTCACAACCATGCGCCTGAGTTCAGCAACGAAATCGGCACTGTCATATCCCTTGTCCGCACCAAGCGTCAGTCGTCGGGTCGAGCCCGGTGAATGTCGGTTAATCATCTCAAGGGCCGCCTTGCGCTCACCATACCCATCCGCGTGGGTCAACTCTGCCTGCACCACGAAGCCATTGCGGTTCTCCATCAGTGTATGTCCCATGAAGCAGAGCATCGCCGCCGCGCCCGGGGCCTTCTTGTAAAGTCGGGCATCCGGATCCGTAACCGAGGCATGAGTGGCGTTCGAGCGCTTCTCGCCCCGGAAGTTTACCTCTGCGTTGCGGGGCTGGCGAGGCGCATCGGTCATCGGCTGGGTCTCTGTCGGCTGGGGCTGGTCGGCGTTCAGTGCGGTAACATCGGTTGGCGGTGGCGGAGGCCCACCAGGATCACCATCCTGCGGCGGCAGGGCGTGTTCTTTCGGCTGGAAACTCTTCATCGACGCCCAGGCCTTGATCAGGGTGCCGTCGACCGAGAAGTGATCGTCCGACAAGAGCGGCTTGACCTCGGGGTGTGCGAGGATCGCGGCCATGATCTTGCGCGACATCTCGGTGGTCAGCAACCGGTCGCGGTTCTTGCTGAACACCGTGGGAACCCAGACCGCGTCGTCGATGCCCAGGCCGACGAACCAGCGGAACAGCAGGTTGTAATCCATCTGCTCCATCAACTGCCGCTCGGAGCGGATCGAAAACAGGATCTGGAGAAGGCTCGCCCGGATCAGGCGCTCAGGCGCAATCGAGGGGCGCCCGAAATCCGTGTAAAGCGCCTCGAACTCGGCATCGAGGCTCGTCAGTGCATCGTTCACGATCTGTCTGATCTTGCGAAGCGGATGAACCGCAGGAATTCGATCTTCAAGGTCAACATAACTGAACAGCGAACCGCTGGTTTTGTCCCTTCCACGCATCGCCACCCTCGCCGCCGCTGCCGTAACAAGAGTGAATCATGTTCTTGAAACAGCGTCGAGCCCCGACTTTTTCAGCAGCCTGTTAGTAGCAATCCCCTCTAATTTCCCATCCATCAGCGGTTTGAAAAATATAGAATGAACCTGCATCGCCCAGATAAAGCTTTCCTTTGTCGGTGGAATTC
>SPLB01000068.1 GCA_004566265.1 Paracoccaceae bacterium
ATCATCAGACCAGAGTTGAGGCCCGGTTCAGGGGTCAGAAACGGGGGCAGGTCGTGGCTCAGGGTCGGGTCCACCATCAGCGCAATACGCCGTTGGGAGATCGCACCAATTTCGGACAAGGCCAAAGCGATCATGTCTGCGGCAAAACCAACAGGTTCCGCATGGAAGTTACCGCCCGACACAATCATGTCAATCTTGGTCAGGACCAAAGGATTATCGGTCGCCGCATTGGCCTCGATCACCAGTGTCTGTGCGGCCTGTCGTAGAACATCCATTGCGGCCCCGGTCACCTGCGGCTGACACCGAATGCAATAGGGATCCTGTACGCGGCTGTCGCCATTGCGGTGGCTTTCGCGGATTTCTGAGTCAGCCAGAATTGCGCGCATTGCATTGGCGGCGTCGATCTGGCCGCGATGACCCCGCAGGGCGTGGATTTCGGGTTGTAACGGAGCGGTAGAGCCCATAATCGCATCCGTCGAAATCGCCGAAATTACCAAAGCGTTCTGCGCGGACTTCCAGACTTGGAACAACCCAGCCAGCGCATAGGCTGTTGAGAACTGCGTGCCATTGATACAGGCCAGACCTTCTTTGGGGCCCAGTTCGACGGAGCGTAGCCCTGCTTTTTCAAGCGCCTGAGCACCGGGCAGGATTTGGCCTTCAAAAACTGCCTCACCCTCGCCGATCATCACCGCTGTCATATGTGCAAGCGGCGCAAGATCGCCAGACGCGCCGACAGATCCTTGCGCTGGTACTACGGGCGTTACGCCTTTGGCCAGCATGTCTTGAAGCAGGTCCACCAGCGCCCACCGCACGCCCGAGGCACCACGCCCGAAGCTCAGCAGTTTCAAAGACATCATCAGGCGCACCAAAGCGGTCGGCATTGGGTCGCCGACGCCACAACAGTGGCTGAGGATCAGGTTGCGCTGCAAGGTTACAGTGTCATCGGCTGCGATCTTGAGGCTGGCGAGTTTGCCAAAACCTGTGTTCACGCCATAGACGGGAACATCGTCTGCAGCGGCTTCGGCGACGCGGCGTGCGGCGGCTTCAACGGCGGGCTTGCAGGACGGATCCAGCAGGACGGATGTTTCGTTCCAATAGATGTTTTCCAGTTGCGGGAGAGAGGCTTGCCCGGGAACCAAAGTGAGGATCGTCATGCGTGACCCCCGTAGATGCGTTTGTGCAGCGGGTTGAGCCCAATGCGGTAGGCCAGTTCTGCTGGCCGTGTCACATTCCAAACCGCCAAATCCGCCCGCTGGCCCGCAGCAAGCGTGCCGCGATCCGCCAGCCCGAGTGCGCGCGCGGCATGGCAGGTGACACCGGCCAGAGCTTCTTCAGGCGTCATCCGAAATAGGGTGCAGCTCATATTCATGGCCAACAATATGGACGTCAGTGGCGACGAGCCGGGGTTGCAATCGGTGGCAACTGCCATTGGAACGCCGTGGTCCCGGAGGGCCTGGATTGGCGGTTTTTGCGTTTCGCGCAATGTGTAAAACGCACCGGGAAGGAGCACTGCGGTTGTGCCAGCCTCGGCCATTGCGACGACACCGTCTTCTTCGAGGTATTCAATGTGGTCCGCGGACAGCGCGCCATGTGAGGCCGCCAGCCTTGCGCCGCCCAAATTGCTCAGCTGTTCTGCGTGGATCTTTATTGGCAAGCCAAGCGCCTTGGCGGCTTCGAAAACACGCGCAAGTTGGTCTGGTTGAAATGCGATGCCTTCGCAGAAACCGTCGACACAATCGACTAGACCTTCTGCGTGGGCGACATGCAGCGTTGGAATCACAATCTCAGTAATGTAATCCCCATCGCGGCCCGCATATTCGGGGGGCGTTGTATGGGCGCCCAAGTATGTGGTTTTGACATGGATTGGACGCAGGGCAGCGATTTGGCGCGCAGCGCGCAACATTTTGAGCTCGGCTTCCTGTGCCAGCCCGTATCCGGACTTAATCTCGATCGTGCAAACGCCTTCGGCGATCATCGCGTCAACACGGGGCAGAGCGTTATCGACAAGCTGTTCGATGCTGGCTCTGCGGGTGGCCTTAACCGTCGACATGATGCCTCCGCCTGCGCGCGCAATCTCCTGATAAGACACACCATTCAGGCGCATTTCGAACTCTTCTGCGCGGTCGCCTCCAAAAACCATATGGGTGTGGCAGTCAATCAGGCCGGGCGTGATCAATCGGTCACCAAAATCCTGTTTCGGTAAGGCGCTATGGGCTTCGGAAAGACTCGACTGGGCGCCAACCCATTTTATCAGACCGTCTGATACAACAATGGCGCCGTTTTCGATCAGACCATACGGCTCCGCTGAGGAGGTTATGGTTGCAAGTTGAGAACTGCAAAAGACCTTCGTGTCAGCCATCCATGTTTCTTCCCGGTTGGTGTCCTGAGAGAATTAGTGTATTAATGATATTTATTTGTATACACAAAATAGGGGTGAAATGAAAGGTGCAAATTGCGTTGCCACGGTTGGGCGTCATCCTTTGACATGTATATCTTTGCAACCGAACCGATTATGTCTATGCTTAACGACCAAATTCCAGCGTTTCAGATTGGCAACATTGTGGCAGCACCCAAAGGAAACATGAGCTATCGGGACATCAAAAAGGTTGTCCTTGAGCGCATTCAGAACCGGGTCTGGGGGCCCGACAGCTTGTTGCCCGGCGAGATTGAGCTGGCCGAAGAGTTCTCTAGTACGCGAACGACGGTCAACCGTGCCCTGCGCGAACTGGCCGAAGAGGGGTTTTTGGATCGTAAGCGCAAAGCAGGCACGCGCGTTTTGAAATCGCCTGTTCGCAAAGCGCAGGTCACGATTCCATTGGTGCGTGATGAGGTGGCCGAGGCAGGGGCAAGCTATCGCTATTCTTTGGTGAAGTCCGAGGTGTTGCGTGCGCCTTTGTGGCTGACTGCAAAACTTGCTCTGAAACCGAATCGCGACGTATTGCATCTTCAGTGCATGCATTTTGCGGACAATGATCCTTTTCAACTGGAAGAGCGCTGGATCATTGTTGAAAGCGTACCCGAGGTGCTTGATGCGGACTTCACTGCGTCCGGACCAAATGAATGGCTGGTGCAAAGGGTGCCATTTAGCAACCTCGAGATCAGTTTTTTCGCAACAAAAGCGGATGAAAAAACGGCTGAATTCCTGGATGCCGCCGTCGGAGATCCCATCATTGCCACACAGCGGACGACCTGGCTGCACGGTGAACCGGTCACGCATGCGGTCTTGTATTTCGCGCCCGGATACAAAATCACCACGAGGCTGTGAGTGGGTTGTTGCCATTTTTTGATGGCCACACGTGCGTGACGTGTTTCTCAGCCGCACTTAAATCATCTTGTCATTTTTCGGACCCGTTGCGCAAAACCGGAATCCTCTTGCACTTTTGGTCGGGTCAGGTCATGAGGGCTCTCGAATTATCTATAATCTATGGTGGCGCGACGCACCGGGGAAGGCATAAAGTCCGTGGTCATGGTAAGCCAAGTTGAGATCACAGATCTGGTATATGCCATAGAAGGGAAGGAAATCCTGAGTGGATTGAACTTGTCTTTGGCCGAGCGGCGCATTGGGATTGTGGGGCGCAATGGATCCGGCAAATCCACGTTTGCCCGCATTGTGTCTGGCCTTG
>SPLB01000368.1 GCA_004566265.1 Paracoccaceae bacterium
GCACGGCGATTTGGCTCAACGATATGTGCCCTTGCGAGGTCAACGGGATTTGGCAGAGATAAAGTGGCAAATGGACAGGTCCGGATCGCCGCACCACGGACCTGCGACGCGCGGCTTTGCGAGCAAGCACAATGACCGTTTCGTCCCGCATACCTGACTTTACTCGCTTGCGTGCCCGATGACCGCAGAGCGGGACTTTGCTGCCTTTTGCTGACGCCGCTTTTGCTCATGCAGAAAGTCTTCGCACCTGCGGTGGTGTCTTTTCGGCGCTGCCGCATTTCCGCGAGATCGGACATTCAAAGCCATCCAGGTGGTCAGATTTTAAACCGACCTTCGCCGCAGGCTGACCCGATCATCAAGGCGCGGACTTAGTTGCTGTTCGCTGTCGCTACTCCAGCCGTCTCCTTTGGTGATGCCCATGAATGTTGGTAAAATACCGAAAGACCTCTCTCTGCCCTAAGAACGGCCTTGGCTCAAATGGGAAGAAGCGGATCGACTTCTTCGCGAGTAGGCGCTCTTCTGTTATACATATCAATGCTGTGCTGGGAGGCTTCCGGATGATGGCACAGATACGAGAACAAGTGCAGGTCCAGGACCGCAATCGGGACCTGGGCAAGGGTCAATCGAAAGGTATTGAGCGGTAACACTCAATAATGGTTCCTCATTGGTCAGCGGAGGTGGTGGAAAACCGCACTACCGGAAATATTTCAGGCTGGTGCGTTCCGATCGTTTAAGGATCTAGTTGGTCATTAGGTTGTCAGGACCACTGTGTGCTTGGCGAACCCAAAAGGTCCCGATCAATTCTTACACCCAAGCCCGGTTCGCTCGGGGGCACAACCCCCCCGTCCATTATCGGCGCTTCAAAATGTCCCGTCTGGACTGTAACCATCTGGCGAGGATCCAGGACGCAGCGGAGATACCGCTCCGGCACAGTGGCACCCATATGAAAGATCGATGCAGCAGAGAGGGTCGAGCCTACGGTGTCTTGGACGCTGATGGTCAGGCCTGCCGCCTGGCATATGTCGCGGTGACGGCGCGCGCGGGTCAATCCGCCTGCTTTTGAGATCTTGAGGCCGATGCCATCGGCTATGTCGAGACGCACAAGTTTGGCGATATCGCCATCATCCTGGGCAAGTTCGTCAAGGATTATTGGCACATCGCAACGCTGCCGCAGAGACAAGGTTTCGTGCCATGTCGCACAGGGCGCTTCAAGAACGAAATCAAGTTCGGATGGAAGCATGCGTAGCATTCGAAGTGCTGTTTCCGGTAGAAGACCTCCATTTGCGTCGACAATAAAGTACTCGCCGGGTTGACGATCAGCGAGCGACGCGGTGATGCGTTCGGCGTCAAGCGCTGGACCACCTTCAGAATCCAGTGCGCCAACCTTAACAGAATGACCCATAAAGCCTTTTGCACGATGCTCAGCGACACGGTTTCGCATGTCCTCGGGCACACCCGCATAGATCGAGCTTATTGCTGGCAGGCGGTTTCGTGTTGATCCCCCAAGAAGGGTGAATACAGGTAGGTCAACGGATTTGCCAAAGACGTCCCAACAGGCAAGATCGAGGGCTGATTTCGCGTGGTTATGGCCCGTCAATGCCTCATCCATAGCATCATTGATGCGATCAACCTCGCGCGGATCGCGACCGATCAGATGCGGAGCGATCTCTTCGATCCCGGCGCGGACGCCGCGTGCATGAGCTGCAATGTAGTTTGATCCAAATGGGGTGCTTTCGCCCCAGCCCTCAAGTCCAGTATCAGTTGTCAAGCAAACAATTACACTGTCGAAACCAGTATAAATGCGTCCGCCAGAAAGTTCATAGGATCCACCCGAATAGGGCAAGTGTATTTCGAATAGTTCTATCTTGTTGATTTTCATGATAAATCCTGTGGCGGGATGAGTACCAGCTGTCCCATATGGGATTTGGCCATAAACTCCTCTTGCGCTTTGGTGATATCGCACAATGGGTAAGTCTTTGCAACAACAGGGCGAATTTCGCCAGCTTCGATATAGCTGACAAGATTGCTAAAAACCTCATCCTCCTGAAATGTACAGCCAAACAGCGTAAGGTCTTTCAAGTAAAGGGTGCGAACATCGATCTCGCATATTGGTCCAGCGATGGCGCCTGCGGTCGCATAGCGTCCACCTCGGCGCAGCACATCCAGTAAGCTCGGCCATTGGGCACCGGCCACCAGATCGATAACGACATCGATACAGCCCTCGCCCAACTCAGCGACCAAATCGGCATCGCGGTCCAGGACCCGATCGGCCCCGAGCGCACGCACTGCCTCGGATTTTGATGCGGAGCTAAGCGCGATGATATGCGCACCGCGTCTCTTAGCCAGTTGCACTGCGGCAGAGCCGACGCCGCCAGAAGCGCCCGTAACGAGCACTTTCTCAGCGCCCAGATTGACCCTGTGCAACATGTTTTCAGCCGTTGAGTAGGCGCATGGAATCGCGGCCAATTCTATGTCGTCCCAATCGCAGTCTACGGCATGTGTCTCACCCGATGGCGCAACACAGAATTGCGCGAACCCGCCATCGCATTCACTCCCAATAGTCCAGCATTCATAGGGACGGTAATCGACATATGTGCGGAGCATGTTGCGGACAATCACCCGCTCGCCGATCCGCCCGGCGTTTACGCCTTTGCCCACAGCGACGATATGGCCACAGACATCTGCGCCTTGAATGCGTGGGAAAGTCAGTGCGGTTCCAGACCAACTGGCATCCTCATCGTCAACTTTGTCAAAACCAGTTGCACCGCCTTTATTGGTGTCATCTGTCACGGTTTTGGAGTACCAGCCAATGCGCGTGTTTATGTCAGTATTGTTGACCCCAGCGGCGGCAACGCGGATCAGAACTTCGCCGTCCTTAGGCTGCGGTACGGCCACATCTGTTCGGTAGCTGAGCATTTCAATACCGCCATGTCCGGTTAGTAGCGCTGCGTGCATTGTGTTTGGGATCATGTCATTGCTCCAAATTAGGCACCAATGGCGCATTATTCAGCGGCCGATCCCATTGTGAAGCGTGGGGCGCTAGATGCCGCATTGATCGTAATTTATGAGTGCTCATTAATGTGTCACCTCACTGATCGCATAGCTGTAGTGATTGCGCTGTGCAGCGACGTAGCCGACGCACGCGGACCAAGAATGCGAACATTCGCGTTCGGTACACGGCAAATCACGAAACAACTCAGGTGATGTATCGACGTGCGCGCTGCGGAACCGGCACCGACCGAGCTCAGATTGATATTGCACAAAAGTTCCAACACCCTGTTGATCCGTTGGCCCGATAGATCGAACGCGGACCATGCGTCTGTTTGCTCAGTGACCGATGCGGTATTGCCCAATGCGGCTTTGACATGAGCAGCGATGTCATTTTGGACTTCATATTCGACTCCAACCATCCATTGATCGGGTCCGACCCACTTGGCAGAAAACGGACCGGTCAATTCGGCCTTGCCGGCAGCTGGCACGGTCCCAACAAGAGACGCCAAACGCTCACGACAAGCAGCTTCGCCCCCTAACCTTGCTGCAACAGAGGCGAGGGCAAGGTTTGCTACCTCGGTGCAAGTGATGCCACCAATTGTTTCGACCTGGGGTTCAGATGCTCCAAGTGCCGTGATTGCGATCAGATCATGCACGCAAACGCTCCCCCTCTGGATCAACAAAATGAGCAGACGTTATCTCTACCTCGACCGTCAGATCAGTCACCGGAGACGCCAGCCGCATCACTTCGCCATGCCGACTGCCACCATTTCTTAGGAAAGCCAGTCCGATCATTTTGCCAAGGGTCGGTGAATGGGCCGCCGAGGTCACATAGCCTTGGTCGTGGGCTGCATCTAACGGACCGTCCGCCGAGACCAGGTGCCCACCCGCTGTGATTTTGTCCTCTGCGTTCTTGGGTTGAACGCCAACCGCCATCAGCGCCTCAGCCTCATTGAGACCGGGACGTTCCGATAGTTTGGACCCGATACTGTCCTTCTTCTTCGACACCATCCGCCCCATCCCAAGGTTCAGTGCCGTAGTGGTCCCATTCAGCTCATTGCCGGCCGCATGGCCTTTTTCGATACGCATCACGCCAAGTGCTTCGGTGCCATAAGGCACAACGTCAAACTCTTCGCCCTCGACCATCAATCGCCGCATCAGCGCATCGCCATATCGAGACGGCACCGCGATTTCATATGCAAGCTCGCCGGAAAACGAGATGCGGAACAGCCGTGCGCGAAGCCCGTTGCAGATGGTGATGTTGCCGCATGCCATGAAGGGAAACGCGTCGTTGGAGATGTCGAATGCCGGGTCGACAATCTTCTTTAGAAGTCTGCGGGAGTTCGGTCCCGCAACCGCGTATTGTGCCCAGGCCTCGGTGGTAGAAATGAGTTGCACATCCAAGTCCGGGAACAGGCATTGATGCACAAACTCCAAATGTTGATAGACCTTGGCAGCATTAGCTGTGGTGGTGGTGACTACAAAATGATCTTCAGCCAGACGTGCGGCGGTGCCGTCATCCATTGCAATCCCATCTTCGCGCAACATGAGCCCGTAGCGGGTCTTGCCAACCGCCAGTTTGGCGAAGCCGTTGCAATATACCTTGTTCAAGAAATCTGCGGCTTCGGTTCCCTGCACGTCTATTTTTCCAAGCGTTGTGCAATCGCACACACCTACCGAGGCGCGGGTCTGGCGCACCTCACGGTCAACCGACTGCCGCCAATGTGTTTCACCATTGATTGGGAACCATTGGGCGCGAAGCCAGTTGCCGACCTCAACAAAGACGGCTCCACGTTCCTTGGCCCAATGATGAGACGGCGTCAGGCGCACAGGCTTGAAATTCTTTCCCCGTGACCTTCCGGCCAGCGCTCCAATGGGCACGGGGGTGTAGGGAGGTCGATAAATTGTCGTGCCGACTTCTGGGATCGGCTTGCCCGCAAGCTCGGCCATGATAGCCAGACCACCAAGGTTAGATGTCTTTCCTTGATCGGTCGCCATTCCGAGTGTCGAATATCGTTTCAGATGCTCAACCGAGCGAAATCCTTCCTGATGGCTGAGTTTGACATCCTTCACTGTGACATCGTTCTGCTGATCCAGCCAGGCACGCTCGCAGCCTGCGACATACCAGAATGGCGTCTGAGTAACCGGGGCGTCTTCGGCTTCTGGGACGGCAGGAGGGCGCCCCCTTAGCCCAAGCGCCCGCCGCGCGGCTTGTTGGCCGGATTTTAGCGCACCGTGGGTCGAAAACTGCCCGTCGGCGGCCCCTGCGACATGCATACCGGGGGGAAGATCTTCACCGGGCAAGAATGCGGAGAGTGTTTCATTCCAGAGCGGGCGGCCCCGCTGGTGACACGTCAGGTGAACATTGGGATTCCAACCACCTGAAACCCCCAAAGCGCCGCATTCAAGCGTACGCATGCTGCCATCGGATTGTCGCACCTCGACAAACGTAAGCCCAAGACGTCCCGTCGTGTTTGCGACCTCTGCGCCAGCCAGTACTTCATAGTCGGTCGATCCCGGAGCGTCGGGGCGGGTGTCAATCACGGCGGCAATTTTGATGCCCAGCCTATGAAGATCTTGCGCTGTGCGGTGCCCATCATCGTTGTTGGTGAAAATTGAAACTTTCTTCGCTGGGGTGACGGCCCACCGGTTGGCATAGCTGCGCAGGGCCGAGGCCAGCATGATCCCGGGCCGGTCATTATTTTCGAACGCGATCGGCCGCTCGGTTGCACCTGCACACAAGATCGTCTTCGCAGCCGTGATCCGCCACAAAATCTGGCGCGGTTTTCCCGGCGCGGGTTCTGCAATGTGGTCACTCACCCGCTCAAGCGCGCCATAGATTCCGTGGTCGAAGGCTCCGATCACAGTTGTGCGTGGCATCAGCCGGACATTGGGCAGGGTGGCAAGTTCAGCAACAACCTTTGTGACCCAGTCGGCCCCTGTCATATCATCAATCGTAAACCGCCCGCTGTTGAGCCGTCCACCCATTCGGAAGTCTTCGTCAGCGAGAATGACCTGCTTTCCTGCATGCGCAGCCGTAAGCGTTGCGGTTAGTCCGGCAGGTCCTGCGCCGATCACCAGCAAATCACAATGCTGGAACCCTTTGTCATAGATGTCAGGGTCGGCCTGCATCGAGAGCGATCCGAGCCCTGCAGCACGGCGGATTATCGGCTCATATACACATTCCCAAAATGCAGCGGGCCACATGAAGGTCTTGTAATAGAAGCCGGCGGTCAAAAACCGGGACAGGCGATCATTGATCGCCATCACGTCAAAGGCCAGGGATGGCCAACGGTTCTGTGAGCGGGCGGTGAGCCCATCAAAGAGTTCCGCAGTTGTGGTACGTGTGTTGGGTTCTCGGCGCGCACCGCTGCGCAGTTCGACAAGGGCGTTGGGCTCCTCCGACCCCGCGGACATCAGCCCTCGTGGTCGGTGGTATTTAAACGATCGGCCCATCAACCGCACGCCGTTGGCAAGCAAGGCAGAGGCGAGAGTATCGCCGGGATGGCCTGAGAAGTTTTTGCCATCAAATCTGAAGGACAAGGTCGATTCTCGGTCTATCTGACCGCCTGTCAGTCGGTTGACCTGTGTCATTTTGAACGCCCCTGACTGCGTGCGACATCGCGTGCCAACTCCACCGAAGTGATTTCATGTGTCACGGTGTTGCGCGTTACGACCAGCCAGGACCGGTCGCCTGCCTCATGAAACCAAAGCTCGCGATGTGGACCCGCAGGATTGTCCCTCAGGTACGCATAGTCGTGCCAGTCTTGTGCACTTGCCGTCTCTGGGTCCGGACGATCAATCAGTGTGGCATCGCCCAGATAGATGAATTCGGAGCTGTCGCGCGGGCCAAGCAATGGGTGGTTTATCAGCATCAGTGCAAATTGGGCTGATTGCCCATCCCTTTTTCATCAATCATGTGCCCGGTCGCGAACCGGTCAAACCGATAGGCCTTGGCGGTTTGATGGGGCTCATCAAGCGCAAGCAAATGCGCAAAGGCAAAACCAGAGGCCGGCGTGGCCTTGAATCCGCCATAACACCAGCCCCCATTGAAATAGAGTCCATCGATATGGGTCCGGTCTATGATGGGCGAGCCGTCCATGGACATGTCCATAATCCCGCCCCACATGCGCAGCAGTCGCGCACGACCGATCATCGGCATGATCGCCATACCGCTTTCGCAGACATCCTCGACCACCGGCAGATTGCCCCGCTGAGCGTAGGAATTGTAACCGTCGATGTCGCCGCCAAAGACAAGGCCACCCTTATCGGACTGGCTGACATAGAAGTGGCCCGCTCCAAAAGTGATGACGCCCGGCAAGACCGGTTTCAATCCCTCGGAAACGAACGCCTGCAAAACGTGACTTTCAATGGGCAGGCGCATCTCCGCCATGGACATCAATTTGCCAGAGTTACCCGCGACAGCGCAGCCAACTTTGCCCGCGCCGATGAAGCCGCGTGACGTTTCAACGCCCTTGCAGACCCCTCCGTCAATGCGGAAACCAGTCACCTCACAGTTCTGGAGTATATCGACGCCCTGACTGTCTGCTGACCTCGCGTATCCCCATGCAACCGCATCATGACGCACCGTGCCGCCTCGCCGCTGTGCCAACCCGCCCTTGATTGGGAAACGCGCATCATTGAAATTCAGAAACGGGTATTCCTTTCGCACCGCAGCTTCGTCCAGATATTCCGCATCCGCCCCGTTTAGTCTCATCGCATTGCCGCGCCGAATGTAGGCATCCCGCTGCGAATCGGAATGGATCAAATTGATGATCCCGCGCTGGCTGACCATCGCGTTATAGTTGAGGTCCTGTTCCAATCCTTCCCAGAGCTTCAGGGAATGCTCATAAAAGGGCTCATTGCCATCCAAAAGATAATTGGAGCGGATAATGGTTGTATTTCGCCCGACATTGCCGCCACCGATCCAGCCTTTTTCGATCACCGCGACATTGGACTGGCCATAAATCTTGGCCAGGTAATGTGCAGTGGCCAGACCATGCCCGCCGCCGCCAATGATGATGATATCGTAATACGGTTTGGGGTCTGGCTCCCGCCAAGCGGGACGCCAGCCCTTGTGACCTGTCAGGGCTTCTTTGATGACCCTTAACCCGGAGTAGCGCGACGTCATCCCCACCTCAACCGCGCAGGATCTTGCCGGCCGCGTCAAAGGGCGGTTCTGACAGGATCGTAGCTTTGTGTGGGCGGCCTAGAACCATGACATCGACATCATCCCCGGGGCCTGCATCTTTGACAAAGCCAAGGGCCAGAGACATGCCGACAGTATAGCCATAGGCACCGGACGTGACGCGTCCAATGCCTTCACCGTTTTTGAAGATGGGTTCACCACCTGTGGCATCAGCGTTGGATGCGGTTACGTCCGCCTCATGTAAATGCAGCAGGACCAGTTGTTCGCGCGCGGTGTTGTTCAGCACATCCAGCGCAGCCTCTTTGTTGAGGAAGTCCTTCTCCATCTTGCACAGACGCTCCAGCCCGACCTCTTGGGGCCAGCATTCGGGGCTGTACTCTCGCGACCAGGAGCCATAGCCCTTTTCCACCCTGAGCGACATCAGCGCTCGGCTGCCCACCGGCCCTGCGTCAAATTCCTTCCCGGTCTGCAACAAAGCTTCATAGAGCTGCGCTTGATCTTCGGTCTTACAATGAAGCTCCCATCCAAGATCACCGGTGAAGGATACACGCAATGCCAGGCACTCCACATCCGCAAGTTCGATCATCTGAGACCGCATGAAGGGAAAATCGGGTGTCGCAAGAGAGGTATTTGTCAGCCGCTGCAGCAGATCGCGTGATTTGGGGCCCGCCACGTTAAAGCCGCATACGGCTTCGGTCATGCTTTCGAAGCTGGTCCCTTCCGGCAAGGGCACCTGCTTGAAGAACCGTTTGTGGTAGCGTTCTGCCAGACCGGAGCCGATGATCCAGAATTCATCTTCTGCCACGCGGGTAACAGTGAAGTCACCTGCAATGCCCCCGCGTTTGCCGACAAGCGGCGTCAAGCAAGACCGCCCCACAGTTTTGGGCATAGTGTTTGCAAAGATCGCATTGAGCCAATCGGCCGCATCGGGGCCTTTGCAGCGATATTTGGCGAAGTTGGAAATATCGATAATACCTGCGCGATCACGCAGCATCTTGCATTCCTCGCCCACCGGCCCCCACCAATTCTGACGCGTGAACCCGTTGGTGTCTTCAGTTCCCGGCGTATCGGCATACCATAAGGGATGTTCCCATCCGGCATTGAGCCCAAAAACCGCGCCCATGGACTCCTGCTTATCGTAGATCGGACGCGTGCGCGCAGGGCGACCGGCACTGCGCTCTTCGTTAGGGAAGTGGATCGAAAAACGGTGCGCGTACTGGTCCTGCACCCGCGCCATGGTGAAGTCTTTCGTCGTCCATGTGTCAAATCGTGCCATGTCCCAGGCGAACATGTCGTATTGAGTTTCACCTTCGATGATCCATTGGGCCGCCATCAGACCCATGCCGCCTGATTGCGAAAAGCCCGGGATGATCCCGTTGCAGCAAAAATATCCGTTAACCTCCGGGACAGGACCCATCAGAACGTTGGAATCCGGTGACCAAATCATCGGCCCGTTGATCACGCGCTTTATCCCGGCCTCACCGACGGCCGGAACACGCTCGATCGCGTTCATCATGTTCTCTTCAATCCGCTCCAGATCGTCGGGAAACAGGTCATGAGCAAAGTCGAGCGGCGTGCCTTCTTCGGCCCAGAATTTCATTCCCCGCTCATAGGCACCGACCAATAGGCCCTGGCCTTCCTGTCGAAGGTAATATTCTCCGTCCCTGTCACTCACCGAGGGCAGGCGTGATCCGTGATCCTTTACATCCGCCATGGTCTCGGTCACAAAATACTGGTGCTCGGTGGGCTGCAGAGGCAGCTCAATCCCGGCAAGCGCGGCCACTTCGCGTCCCCAAAGACCGGCTGCGTTCACCACCCACTGGGTCTGGATGTCGCCCTTCGGTGTTTTTACGAGCCATGAGCCGTCATTTTGCTGTTCAGTCGCCGTTACAGGTGTGAACCTGTGGATTTCGGCCCCACGTTGGCGAGCACCTACGGCATAGGCATTGGTGACGCCAGACGGATCGACATTACCACCGTCAGGTTCATACATGACGCAGCGGATACCGTCGTAGTTCACCATCGGGTTCAGCTTTTTCGCTTCATCGATGGAGACTTCATAGAAGTTCATGCCATAAAGCTTAGCTTTGGCCGCTTGCAGTTTTAGTTGATGTTCCCGTTCTTCAGTTTGCGCCAGATAGAGCGATCCGGGTTGGAAAATTCCACAGCTTTGGCCCGTTTCGGCCTCCAGCTCCTGGTAGAGGGTCATGGTATAGTGCTGAATGCGGCTGATATTCGTGCTGTCATGCAGCCCGTGAATATTTGCTGCTGCGTGCCAGGTCGATCCGGAGGTCAGTTCGTCCCGTTCAAGAAGCACGACATTGGACCACCCCAGTTTTGTCAGGTGGTAGAGAATAGAACATCCGATAACGCCGCCCCCTATGACGACTGCCTGTGCCTCTGTTCGCATGATTGGTCTTTCTTCTTTCCGGGTTAAAACTCTAGACGGATTGCGCGACCGTAGTCCGTCAGGCGCTTGTTAAGGGGGTTGGCCTGGGGCGCGCCGGCTTCCAGCGCAAACACAAAGGCATGGGTTAGGAAAAAGCAGGCTGCATCGACGTCTTGTGACTTTTCGGCCTCGTCCCCGGCGAGGGTATAAAGACGCACAAGCTCATCTAATTCGTGTTTTTCGTGCGCTTGAAGCAAAGCGGTTTCGAGTACGTTTCGGTCCATCGACTACCCTTTGAGAGATATCGCGATGTTTTTCGTGCGCACGTAATTGTAGAGCGCTTCCAAACCTTTTTCGCGACCAAAACCGGATTTGCCGACACCGCCAAACGGGGTGGCAATCCCACCTGCGAACCATTCGTTGACGAACACCTGACCAGCGCGCAGCTTTCGCGCAACCCGGTGTGACCGCGCCAGGTCCCGAGTGAATACGCCTGCAACCAATCCGAATTCTGTCCCATTCGCCATGGCAATGGCTTCGGCTTCGGTGTCAAACGGAGTCATGCAGGCGACGGGCCCAAAGATTTCTTCTTGTGCAACCCGGCTCGATGGGTCCACATCGGCCAGGATTGTCGGCGCCATGAAGTACCCTTTACAGTCTATGCGCGCACCACCTGCCGCAATCCGCGCACCATCCTGCTTGGCTGTCGAGGTTATGTCTTCGATCCGTGCGAGCTGTTGTGCTGAAATGACTGGTGTGTGGACTGGGTTATCAAGACCATGACCGACACTCAGACCGTTGGCGAGGGCGGCAGCACACTCCACTGCCTCATCATAGATTGAACGATGAACTAGAACGCGTGCCATTGCGGAGCAGACCTGGCCTGCATTGTAAAAAATTCCGCTTTGCAGGCTGGACATGAGAGTATCCAGGTTGGCGTCTTCAAAGACCACCGCAGCCGATTTGCCGCCCAACTCCATCAGCGCCGGTGTCACCGTGTCGGCGGCGGCATGCAAGATAGCCTGTCCCGTCGGGATCGAGCCAGTAAAGACGATCTGATCGATCTCGGAACTCGCTACGAGTTTGGCCCCCAGTTCGGCGCCTATGCCATTGAGGATCGATACAGTGCCTGCTGGGACATCGGCCCGTTCCAATGCAAGTCCCAGCATGGCCAATCCGATGGGATCAAGTTCAGGGGATTTGATGACGGTTGAATTGCCTGCGGCCATGGCTGGGGCGAGTGAGCGCGCTGCCAGTGAGACGGGAAAATTCCATGGTACGATCTGGGCTGAGATGCCAAAAGGCTCATAAACCGTGTAGTCAGCATAGTCAGGACCTAACGGGATCGACTTACCTTCGATCTTGTCAGCAACGCCACCGTAATACTCAAAATATTGCGCAGCCTCTTCAAACTCGTCAAAAGCAGCTTCGAGTGATTTGCCGCTTTCGCGGCAAAGGAGGGCCGAACCTTCGTCAGCAATACCCCGGATCTCCTGTGCGACCCGTAGAAGCAGTCGCCCGCGCGCTGAGGGTTGCATGTCACAAAGATCGCCGCGATCGAATGATTTTCGGGCGGCTTCAATCGCCCTTGCAAGGGTTGTCTCTCCAGCTTCAGCACAATCGGCAACATGCTCGGCAAGGCCCGGATCTTCAACCGCGATAGCTCTACCTTCATCGCCGTCAACCCATGAGCCAGCAAGGAAATTCCTGGCCAACCCATCCTTCAAATAGGTACTCATGCGGTTCGACCGTTCGCTATCTGTGTCGCGACCCAATGATGGAAATTGTGCGTTGGCCCATCCATTGCCGGAGAAAAGCGCCCACCGTCGAATAACTCACCGTGGCGACCTTTCTGCATGCCTTCGACAACAAAGACGTCTTCTTCAAACACCGTCTTCCAGAGCTGGGCATTCGCCCCGCGCAAGCCGTCATGTTCAGGCGAGTCCTTCTCGGATTTGGCATAGTAAAGTTCGATATGCTCAACTGTGTTGCCGCAATCCTTGGGCTCTAGCACGATGGCAAAGCTGTGGTCGCGCTGGATACCGAACAGGACGTTTGGGTAGAGGGCGATGTATTCAGCGCCTTTATCCCATTTGTCGCTGAGCCCATCGAAATCTGGAAGTGTTTGGCCGTCCTCGTCCGTCAACTGCCGATAGACGAGCGTGCCCTGGCCGGAATAATGGCCGCGTTTTTCGATATTATAGTGATCTTCCAGCCGTGAGTAGCTGTTCAAGCCTGGATGCACCCAAGGCAGATGATAGCTTTCACAATAGTTCTCAACTGCAAGCTTCCAATTGGTCGCCACTTCGAGCTTGAAACTGGAGCTTTCACCCCCATGGTGAATCGGCCGATCGAACTCTTTCCAGCGATTGAGCAACTCGCCGTGCACGTCCTCAAAGGCAGGGGCATTGCCGTCAATATTCACGAAGATCACGTCGCGCCAGATGTAGGAGCGGATCCGGAACAGTCCAAGCTTGCCCATATCCACATCGTCATGGGTATTCTGACCTGGGCCGCCGACATGAGGTGTCGCGCGCAATTCGCCATCAAGACCATAACACCAGCTGTGATAAGGGCAGCGTATCGCGCCTCGGATTTTTTGTGGCTTATCGATAAGTACCATGCCGCGGTGACGACAGGTGTTCTGAAAGACACCAATTGATCCATCTCGATCCCGGACCAGCAAAATTGGCATGCCGAGGAAGTCGACAGGTTTCGCATCTCCGGTTTCGGGAATGTCTTTTCCAAAGCCGACGCCAGCCCAGTTTGCATATAGAACTGAACGCTTTTCCTCATGAAAAACGTCCGGGTCGACATAGTGTTCGTTAGGCAGGCCGTTGGCAGTGTTTACTTCTGCCAGCACTGAAGAGAGGTTGCTGTGCTTGTTCATCGATCTCTCCGAAACGCGGGATTGTTACTCTGCCTATTGGTAACGGATGATCGGTGATCTCAATATAGGAAAAGTTCACTCTCAGTTGATCTGATCTAAATCAAGCCTTGCGCGCACCATTTAACAACCAGTTTTTGAGGGCGAGGGCGTTACATGACAACTGGTCATCAGGCAGTCCGGCAAGATAGAATTGATTGGGTGCAGGAATGGACTTTGTTCCCACAATTTGAAGCTTTCCACTATCTAGCATTGGTTGCACCAATCGTTGCCAGCCAAGAGCGACCCCAGCCCCCTTGCGTGCGATTTGCAGTGCTACAGAATAGCTGTTCACTCGTGTTCCCGTTGAAATATCACCATTATGACCCAATTGAGCAAACCACTCTGACCATTTGGTCCAATTGGTGTTGGGTGTGTCTAGGTGAATGAGCCGTTGCCGAGCCAGTTGCGCAAGACTGTGATCGCGGAGCTTCAGCGCCAAATCGGGGGCTGCCACGGGCACAAGTGCGTCGCGATAGATCGGGGTTTGTTCGAGAGTTGGGTTTTGTTCCTTTCCGTAACAAATGAATAGGTCAAAGTCTCTGGTGTTCTGAAAAGGTCGATCTTGGGTTACCTGATGCACATTGATTTCGGGGTATTCGCGCCAGAAATCGATAACTGCAGGTGAAAGCCATAGTGCAGCAACTGCGGTGGTCGAACCAACCGTCACGGCAGCGGCATCACCATTTCTACGTATCCGAGCGAGCTTTCGAGATATCAGTCGAAAAGCCGAAGCGAGGGATTCAAAGAGGTCTTCACCCTCGGGAGTTAGCTCAACGCCTCTGTGTTTGCGTAGGAAAAGAATTGTCCCGAGTTCGCCTTCCAACGCCTTGATCTGGTGGCTTACTGCACCGGGGGTAACAGACAATTCCTGTGCCGCATCCTTGAAACTCAAATGCCGCGCTGCGGCCTCAAAGACCGAGAGTGTGGTAAACGGAGGAAGGTCATAATGGCGTCGCGACATGGGTACTAACCAAGTTGGGGTTATTTCACCTCAACTGTATATGATAATTTTCCGAATTGAACCAGTCCTTCAATTGTTCTTGTCTATTGCTCAGGGAGGACGAGCCGGTGTCACACGCCTATGCGAGTGATCGAGATCCTGCTGATGGCAGGCACCTTCCGGCTTGATGAATACCGGTGAGAGTTTTGTGGGGGCGATTGCAGGGCACAAGAACCATCTGAAATCGCTTGGGTAGCCGGAGATCGAAGCGTCTCTCCGCGGCGCATGGTCTTGCAGCCTGTTGCAGAAATGAGGGAGTTGGATGAATACACAGATTGCCAGACTGGTAAGAAAGACTGCGCTCAGCCCGGACACCACCGACTTTCTCTTTGAGGTTAAGGACGGACGTTTCGCCGGGCTCGAAGCCGGCGCACACATAGATGTTCATCTTGGCAAAGATCTTGTCCGGCAGTATTCGATTTGGAGCTGGACCCAGGACGGACGCTGCCTGAACGTTGCAGTGAAACGCGAGGACGAAGGGAGAGGGGGCTCCCTGGCAATGCACGCGCTCGAAGCCGGAATGCTTGTCCAGATCGGCGGACCGCGCAACCATTTTCACCTGCAACCCGCAGACCGCTACGTCGCGCTCATTGCAGGCGGTATTGGCGCGACGCCAATTGTAGCGATGGCCCGCGAGTTGCTGAATACAGGGCGCAACTTTCAGGTCATCTATCTGGTTCGAAGTAAGGGCCTCGCAGCCATGGACGCCAAGTTCCGAGCGCTTGGAATCGATGAATGGTACCGGCTGCACTGTGACGACAAAGACGGACAGCTCGATTTTAAAGCGGTCCTGCGTGATCTGCCCGTGGACAGCGACGTTTATACTTGTGGTCCAGAGCCGATGCTAAATGCGGTCCTGGAAGCCGGGTCGAACATGCGCGGCGGGACAATTCATTTCGAACGCTTTTCAGCAGCTAGTGACCAAGACCGCGATGAAAGCTCAGAGTTCGAGGTCGAGATCAAATCCAGCGGCGCTGTTTTTGAAGTCGGAGCGGAAGAAACCATCCTCTCTGTGCTCAATTCAAATGGGGTGCCTATCGATTTCGGCTGCTCTGAAGGATTGTGCGGAACCTGCATGGTGGACGTGTTGGAGGGTGAGGTTGATCACCGTGACGCCATTCTGACCCCTGACGAACAAGCCACAAACCAATTTATGTGCACTTGCGTGTCCCGCGCTAAAAGCAAGCGGCTCGTGCTGGACCTTTAACGAAAAAAAGAAATCCAACGGAGAGGACAAATGTCAATAAAACCACCATTTACCGATCTGGCGATCAATCGATCCCAGAAAGGGTTCTACGAAGGGCATTCGGTTGAAATTGCCTTGCTCAGCAAGGCAATCATGGTCGGCCTGGTCTTGTGCGCTGATATGGCCGGCAAACGCCAATGGGGTGTTGGGAAGCATTAGTGGAGCGCTTCTGGAGCTATTCAACAGAGGTGGTCGCGCAAATTCGGGCCAGGAGTTAAGATGGATTGCATGACGAAAGTGACAATCCAAAATGAAGAAACGAAAGAACCATTCACCAGAGTTTAAAGCCAAGGTCGC
>SPLB01000369.1 GCA_004566265.1 Paracoccaceae bacterium
AAAGACGAACATCAAACGGCAGGGCAGGGGCCTTGGCGGTGTACAGGCATTGCGACTGGTACATCCTTTTGGTTGAACTTTAAGGGGAAGGCGCGTATACGCCCCCGGTGGCAGTCCGTCTGCCGCCAGAATCACATGCGCAACCTGCGCGGTGACCGTAACATCAAAACCAAGAAATGCCGTGTCTGGCCCTTTTCGCTTCATGGGGTCACTTCCGGCTAAGGAGAAGCGATATGAAACTTCATGAACTGCGCGACAATCCCGGCGCCGCACCGAAACGCACCCGCGTTGGCCGTGGTCCGGGGTCCGGCAAAGGTAAAATGGGTGGCCGTGGTATCAAGGGTCAAAAATCCCGTTCCGGTGTAGCCATCAATGGTTACGAAGGCGGCCAAATGCCCCTCTACCAACGTCTGCCGAAGCGCGGCTTCAACAAGCCGAACGCAAAGAAATTTGCAGTTGTGAACCTGGGCCTGATCCAGAAGTTCATCGACGCCGGCAAACTGGACGCAAGCTCTATCACCGAAGACAGCCTGATTGCGTCCGGTCTGGTACGTCGCAAGCTGGACGGCATCCGCGTTCTGGCAAAAGGCGAATTCACCGCCAAAGCGACCATCGCAGTGACGGGTGCCTCCAAGTCCGCAGTCGAAGCCGTTGCCAAAGCAGGCGGCGCGCTGACTGTGGCCGCAGAGGCCGCAGCTGAGTAACAGCTTGTGAGCGGGAACAATCCTGCTTACATAGAACTCAGTTTTCCATTGACGCCGCCCAAGCCGGGAAACGGCTTCGGGCGGTGTTTTCGATAAAAGAGACGGAATTTATGGTATCAGCAGCAGAACAGATGGCGGCCAACACCAGCTGGGCGGCGCTCGGCAAGGCCACCGATCTGCGCAACCGCATCCTGTTCACAATCATGCTTTTGATTGTTTACCGCCTGGGTACGTTTATCCCCGTACCTGGCATTGATGCAGCAGCGTTGCGCGAATTCATGGAGAGCGCAGGTCAAGGCATTGGCGGCATGGTGTCGATGTTTACCGGCGGCGCCCTCGGTCGGATGGGCATTTTTGCCTTGGGTATTATGCCCTATATCTCGGCCTCCATCATTATCCAGCTGCTGACCTCTATGGTGCCGGCGCTCGAACAGATCAAAAAAGAGGGCGAGCAGGGCCGAAAGAAAATCAACCAGTACACCCGCTATGGCACCGTGGCGCTGGCAACCGTCCAGTCCTATGGTCTGGCCGTGGGCCTTGTGAACGGCGATATGGTGGCTGCAGATCAGGCGGGCTGGTTCTTTATTGCATCTTGCATGATCACCCTGGTGGGCGGCACCATGTTCCTGATGTGGCTGGGCGAACAGATCACCCAGCGCGGCATCGGCAATGGTATCTCTCTGATCATCTTCGTCGGCATTATTGCCGAGGTTCCAGCCGCAATGGCGCAGTTCCTGGCCTCTGGCCGCTCGGGCGCGATCAGCATTCCGGTGATCCTCTTGGTGATCGCCATGGTGATTGGGACCATCATGTTTGTTGTGTTCATGGAGCGCGCACTGCGCAAGATCCATATCCAATACCCGCGCCGTCAGGTGGGTATGAAAATGTATGACGGTGGCTCCTCTCACTTGCCGGTCAAAGTAAACCCTGCAGGCGTTATCCCGGCCATCTTTGCGTCGTCCCTGCTGCTGCTGCCGACCACCATTTCGACCTTCTCCACAGGCTCTGCCGCCAACCCGGTGATGAGCTGGATCCTGGCGAACTTTGGTCCCGGCCAGCCGCTGTACCTCTTGTTCTTCATCGCCATGATCGTGTTCTTTGCCTACTTCTACACCTTCAATGTGGCCTTTAAGCCCGAGGATGTGGCGAAGAACCTAAAGAACCAGAACGGCTTCGTTCCCGGTATCCGTCCGGGTAAGAAAACCGAGGAATATATCGAGTATGTGGTCAACCGCGTTCTGGTGCTGGGCTCTGCTTATCTTGCGGCAGTTTGTCTCCTACCAGAAATTTTGCGTGGTCAATTCGCATTTCCGGTCTATTTTGGTGGCACTTCGGTCCTTATCGTGGTCTCTGTGACCATGGACACGATCCAGCAAGTGCAAAGCCATTTGCTTGCGCATCAATACGAGGGCCTAATTGAAAAGAGCCAGCTGCGTGGCCGTAACAAGAAACGTGCGAAACGGGGACCATCTCGTCGATGACCAACATTATTCTTCTTGGCCCGCCCGGTGCGGGTAAAGGGACACAGGCCAGCCATCTGGTCGAGTCCCGCAAAATGACTCAACTGTCCACCGGTGATATGCTGCGCGAAGCGCAGTCCTCGGGCACCGAGATGGGCAAAAAAGTCGCTGCAATTATGGCAGAGGGCAAGCTTGTCACAGACCAGATTGTGATCGGTCTGATCCGGGAAAAGCTGCAACAGGGGTCCGAGGGTGGTTTCATCTTTGATGGCTTTCCTCGCACCCTGCCGCAGGCAGATGCGCTCGAGCAGCTTCTGCAGGAAATGGGCCAGAAGCTTGACCATGTGATCGAGATGCAGGTGGACGATGAAACGCTGGTGAAGCGCATTGTAAATCGTGCTGCAGAGGCCGAGGCCGCTGGTAAGCCTGTGCGCGCGGATGACAACGAGGACAGCGTGCGCATCCGCCTGGGCGAATACTACAAAAAGACTTCGCCGCTTATTGGGTACTATTACGCCAAAGGCAACCTGCAACGTCTGGATGGTCTGGCGTCCATCGAAGAGGTGCGCAGCTCTATTGAATGGATTCTCGGCAACTGATCGAGGCCACTTTGAGAGGGGCAAGAACAACTCTGCCGCCGCGTAGAAATGAAGTCGGGGCTGCCTTTGTTTGGGCAGCCCCGTTGTGCTTTCGAGGAGCGGTTTTCAACTGCGGTGGTTAAGCGACAGCCGCCATTTTGTCATGGGCCAGCGCCGCCATTTCCCGCAGTACCGCCAATTTGATGGCCTTCGGAGTGGCTTGGTTGAGCTCACTCAGACGTTGTTCCAGCGCGCGGTCTTCCGGTGTCAGCATATGCATGTCCATTGACGGACCGGCCAGCAGCCGTTCGCGCACGGGCACATGCAGCAGTTCTTCATAAGCAAAGAGGCGCGGGTCGCGGGCGATCTCTTCAGCCAGGGCGCGGACCTCGTTTCCTGGGCCTTCGAGGATCTGAAAATACAGGCGGTCGCTGCGCAGCAGAAAGCTCTGAATGCGGCGATTTACATTGCGGGCCATGCCTTCTCGAAGAATGTCGAGATCATGATAGGTAAAGCTCGGGTGGGTCGCCCGTGCCTTGTACAGTAGACGAGTGATCATTGCGGGTTTTGGGTCCGTGTTGGGCTATCAGTTCGATGTGAATGTCGGTTTATTGGTGTTAATTCCGGGCAGACTAACTATGTTTTTGCTCTTTCAACGAGTCATTTCCCCGTTAAAACACCCCCATGGGGCGCGCCGCATGTTCGAGCGTCTTGGGCCAAGGGGCTGCCCTCGCCCGTAAAGCGAGAATTTCCAATAAGGTGCCTTTGGCTCGGGGGGAAGTGGCCTTTTGT
>SPLB01000370.1 GCA_004566265.1 Paracoccaceae bacterium
CCCCCTGCGCGCGGCCCAAGCCCAAACGCTTTCAGATTACAAACCCGACTGGCTCGACACCGTAGGAGCTCTGCCGGATGCGCCGCTGTTTCTGGTGGCAAATGAGTTCTTTGATGCGCTGCCTGTGCGCCAGTTTGTGCGTGATGGCGAAGTGTGGCGCGAGCGCTGCGTGGGCCTGACGGACGGCAAACTGACGCTTGGCCTCGGCGCGGCCGCCCCGCAACCCGCTCTTCAGGGCCGCCTTGAGGACATCAAAGACGGCGATCTGGTTGAACTCTGCCCCGCCGCTTCGCCGATCACCGAACAGATAGCGCAGACCATCGCCACCCAGGGCGGCGCGGCGGTAATTGTCGACTATGGGGATTGGCGGTCCCTTGGGGACACATTGCAAGCGCTGCGGAGCCATGCGCCCGCCGACCCGTTGCAGGCACCGGGCACGGCTGACCTGACCACACATGTAGACTTTGAAACGCTGGCAGCCGCCATCCACGCAGGCGGCGCCCAGCACAGTCGGGTCACACCGCAAGGGATCTTTCTGGAGCGCCTTGGCATCACCCCACGCGCCAATGCGCTGGCTCAGGCACTGTCAGGCGATGCACTCCGGGCGCTCATTGCAGCGCATAAACGGTTGACGCATCCGCAAGAAATGGGAAACCTGTTCAAAGTCATCGGAATCTATCCCGAACACGCACAACCGCCGGCAGGGCTCGAGCCATGACATTGCACACTATCACCTCTGATCTCCTGTCCCCGATAAGCCACGGTTTCTTCACCCGTCAGGGCGGCGCGTCCTCCGGAATTTTTGAGGGTCTCAACTGCGGCCTTGGCTCAAGCGACCTGCGCGAAGCGGTCATGCTGAACCGCGCCCGTGTGGCCGAAGCCATGGGCACAGAGAGCCTCGTGCGGATGCATCAGGTCCATTCTGCAGAGGTCGCTGTGATTGAGGCCCCGCAGGCCGAAGGTGAAGAAGCCCCGCGCGCCGATGCGCTGGTCACCACAACACCGGGCCTCGCGCTGTCGGTCCTGACCGCAGACTGTCAGCCGGTGCTCTTTGCTGATCCTGAGGCAGGCGTGGTCGCCGCCGCCCACGCAGGCTGGCGCGGCACATTGGATGGGGTGTTGGATGCAACTGTGGACACAATGGAGCGACTCGGGGCAAAACGGGACAAGATCCGCGCCGTGATCGGCCCGACCATTTCGCAGCCCGCTTATGAGGTCGGCCCTGAATTCCATGCGGATTTCACCCAGAAAGACCCCGATTTCGCCCGCTTCTTCATTGCAGGTGACGGCGGCCGGTTTTTCTTTGACCTGCCCGGTCTTGGTCTGGCCCGCCTGCAGAGTCTTGGCGTCAAAGCCGCTGAATGGACCCATCACTGCACCTATTCGGATCCAAAATTGTTTTATTCCTACCGCCGGACAACCCATGCGCGCGAGGCCGATTATGGACGTCTGATCGCCTGTATCCGCCTCTGAGCACCGGGCGTCCGCCCGCTGTGACTGCGCATCGAAGCCGCAACCCCCATTTGTCCAGACGTCAGGTGAGGGTTAAGGGCCTTGATAAGTCACATCACCACAATGCGGCGCAATCGCAAGACGCGCACATGGTCGGCACAGGTCAAAGTTACCTCACCGTAAAAGAAAAGTTTTTAGGGATGTCTTCCTGACCCAAAGGTTACGAGGCCTCGTCTCAAGCCTAAGACATCACGTACAAATTCCACCAAGCGGCCACATTCACACTGCGTTAAATAGGATGCTGTAGAAGACGTCAAGTAAAGACAGCCCTCCTGGCCAGGATCCGCGTTCCTTCCTCTGCGGGGCGGCCTACAAGATTAAAGAGTAAGCGATGCCCGAAACAGACCGGTCCTTTTTATCTACCTTGCGGTCCTCTGAACAGGATGTGACCGCCCTGCCCTAGATGCGCGGCGGATCGGGCCAATCGGCACTCACCGCTCCGCTTGCCCCACGGTGCGCCCAACCACAGTGCCGGATCGTTCGGCATGCGCGCATCGCCTAAAGACTTGATCTTCTCACGGAGAACCCTGGGAACCGCAGCCCCTTCGGCATGATTGCCCGGTGGCGCCGCACTTCGTGCGGACGGGGCTGCTCGCCCACATGCCGGGAGGACCGTGAATAAAGAGGACCCGAGACCATGACGCTCGAACACTCGCTGCACCGTGCAGCTGCCCATGCCACAGCCGCCCATCAGCTGCTGCGCCCCACGCCAAGGACAGATGATAAACCCCCGGCACAGCTGCGCCGCTACGAGGTATGCAGCCTATTGCCCAATGGCTCTGTCGTTGAAACCCGCCACATAGCGCCGGCCCTGCCGCTGTTTGAACAGGCCTTTACCGCCTTTGCCCGCGGATCCCTGGTGGAGACCGATGTTGGACCGGTGGCGATCGAGGATATTTTGCCGGGCGACCGCGTGCGAACCGCCGATGGCAGCTTTGGAGAAGCGGTCTGGAAGGGTATGACCACGCTGATCCCTGCACGCAATTCGGCCTCCGGCGCATCCATGAAGTTGACGACCTTTATGGCGGACAGTTTTGGCATACAAAAACCAAGTTCCTGCGTGGTTGCAGGCCCCGGCGCCCGTCTGCTGGCCACCCCGCCGCACCTGCGCCACACGGCCAAAGCCGGAGAGATCTTGACTCCGGTTCAGGATTTTCAGGACGGGATGACGATCTTTGAGACTGCACCGCCAGCACCGGTGGACACGTTCCACATCTGCCTGCGCACACATGCGGTGATCAAGGTGGGCGGTCTCCTATTTGAAAGCTACCACCCCGGTGCCGAAGCACTCCGACTGGTCAGCTATCCGATCAAGACCCTGTTTCTAGAGATGTTCCCCCAGGTGGAGAGCATTTCGGACTTTGGCCCACTCGCTTTTGATCGCACCTTGGCCACGCAGGCTTGAACCGTTTTACGACCACGCAGGGCGATAACACTGCAGACAGGGCGCTGTCGGCTTTTGCATGTCATGGCGGCTGGTCAGCCGATGGAGGCGGGCTCAGGCCTCGCGCGCCAGCCGCTCTTCGAGCACCTCGAAAGGCACACCCGGCGCATCCTTCGCGCCGCGAATAACCAGCGAAGTCTTGACGCTGGCCACATTCTGGGTCGTCAAAAGGTCACCGGTGAGGAAGCTTTGGAAGGTTGACAGATCAGGCGAGACGCATTTCAAAATAAAATCCACCTCGCCGTTCAGCATGTGGCATTCGCGTACCAAAGGCCAGCTTCGGCATTTTTCCTCGAAGGCAGAAAGCTCAGCTTCGGCCTGACTTTCAAGCCCCACCATGGCAAAGACCTGCACCTCGAACCCCAACTCGCGCGCGTTGACCTCCGCATGGTAGCCCCGGATATAGCCCGCCTCTTCAAGGCTGCGCACGCGGCGCAGGCAGGGCGGCGCAGAAATGCCAACACGCTTGGCAAGCTCCACATTGGTCATACGACCATCGGCCTGCAGCTCGGACAGAATCTTGCGATCAATGGGATCAAGACGGGTGGTAACCATACGGACCTCTTCGGGCGGTTGGAATCCTTATAGCAGCACCTGCTATACGCGCAATATTATTTCACATCCAAGCAACATTATTGATGGATTTGCGCCACTCCCGCGCAAAGGTTGCGATATCATTGATCACACAACTTCATCGCCCGGGTCTTTAAGCGAACGCGGGGTGCAGTTATATGCATGTTCCGACGGCGGCAAGACCGCTTTTGGCATATTCGAGGATGAAACATGAGCGAAACGCGCCACACCAAGGTTCTGATCATTGGGTCCGGCCCCGCAGGCTATACTGCGGGGGTCTATGCGTCCCGTGCAATGCTGGAGCCGATCCTGGTTCAGGGCATTGAGCCCGGCGGCCAGCTGACCACAACCACCGAGGTCGAAAACTGGCCCGGCAACACCGAAATTCAGGGCCCTGACCTGATGGTCAATATGGAAGCCCACGCCCGCGCCATGGGCACCGAAATCATCGGCGACATTATCACGTCGCTCGACACCAGCCAGCGTCCCTTTGTCGCCAAAGGTGACAGCGGCAACACTTACACCGCTGATGCGGTCATTCTGGCGACCGGTGCGCGCGCGAAATGGTTGGGTCTGCCGACCGAAGAAAAATTCAAGGGGTTTGGTGTTTCAGCCTGTGCGACCTGTGACGGCTTCTTCTATCGCGGTCAGGAGATCGTTGTGATCGGCGGCGGCAACACCGCCGTGGAAGAGGCGCTGTTCCTGACAAACTTTGCTTCTAAAGTAACGCTGATCCACCGCCGCGACGAGCTGCGCGCCGAGAAAATCCTGCAGAACCGCCTGCTGAAACACGAGAAGATCGAAACCCTCTGGTTCCACCAGCTGGAAGAGGTCTATGGATCTGACAGCCCGCTCGGCGTTGAAGGCGTGAAGGTCAAGCATACCCAGACCGGCGAAATCACCGACATCCCGGCAAAAGGCGTGTTTGTCGCCATCGGCCACGCCCCCGCAACCGAATTGGTGGCGGATGTGCTGGAAACCCACAATGGCGGCTACGTCAAAGTGACACCCGGCACCACCGAGACCTCGATCCCCGGCATCTTTGCCGCCGGCGACCTGACAGATCACAAATATCGGCAGGCTGTGACTTCGGCCGGCATGGGCTGTATGGCCGCTCTGGATGCCGAGCGCTTCCTGGCCGAGCAGAACGACTGACCTGCCGTCAACCACGACAAAGGCCGCCCCGTTGGGCGGCCTTAAGGGCGTATGTCTTCCAAGCCCTGCCAAAGGCATCATCGCGCAGATCGCTGCAGAAACCGGTCCAGCCGCCGCTTTTGCTTGCGGGTCAAATCAACGTCCGGATGCATAAGCAGCTGTTCGCCACGGGCTTCCACATCTATTGTCTGCGCCCCAGCGGCAGGGCGCGCCTCACACCACAGCTCAGCATCTTCACAATGTTCCTGATCGTCCTGAAAATAACCTTCTTGCCATCCTAGGCCCGACTTTCAATTTCGGCGACGGCGCGGCGCATCAGCA
>SPLB01000371.1 GCA_004566265.1 Paracoccaceae bacterium
CGTCGCAGCCGAGGACGGTGTTGATGAGGTTCTGCTGTTCGTTATCGACATCCTGCGCGAAGAGGCCACCCTCTTGGTCCCCAACGACCTGGTTAAATCCGTGGCCGAGAAATCCTTTGGCGCAACCGTGAGTGGCGACGCCGTGGTTCTGCCGGGCATTATGTCTCGCAAGAAACAGATCATTCCGAACCTAAAGGTCTGATCCCGCCCTTTTGCGGGAAAGGAACCCCACAGGCGCCCCCTGGGGCGCCTGTGGCATATTGAACAGGAGGTCAAACAGCCTGGCTTCCCTGTTACTCTACCTTGTCTGGCTGTTCCACAATGTCACGCCAAGGACGTCTCAGGGTATGACCAATCACGTTATCCACCCGCACAGGGCGCTTTGTATTCTATGACCTGCACGATGCTGGTCAACTGGATGTCAGGATAATGTTCACGCATGCCATCAAGCATGACCTGGGCAGGCCATTCCTCTGCCTTTCCAACATATGACGTAGCTTCAGAAAGTGGCATTTCTGTGCAACGCAGGACGTCCACACGAACGGTTTCGCTCGGGTTGTCGTCACAGATGAACCTCAGTGGCCCCACTTCAATGTGCGGTTCTCTCCACCGAATTGTGGAGGTTTTCTGTCCGCAGAGGACTTCGGGAAAGAGGCGGGCCACAATGCCCAGAGCTTGGATGTAATCAGTCATGCTGTTCAGTGTGGGATTGTTTCTAAATCTGCGCAAGGCGAGATCTGACAGAAGTGGGGGAGCGCGGCGATTTTTGCTCTCGCAACCTTGACTTTTTTCCTCAATAAATCCGGAACCTTACGCTGCAACACCCCAGAAACGGCGCGTGATTATGATGCGTTTAACCCCGTCCTGCAGCGGTAAAACCCTTTTTATTTTTCAGCAACAAAGTGCGATCTGCCGTTGATTGCCGTACATTAAAGAGAGGCTAAAACTTGCGGTATATTCCACAGTCTTGCCACATCTATTTAAGACTTAGGACACCCGCATCCCCTAGCGTCACCTGTACTGGCTTAACGAAGGAGAGCGCCATCATGTCCCAAGTAAATGTATCAAACGTGCCCCCAGCTGTGCGGTTCGTACAGGACGCTCTGTTCAGGTTTGCGATGCGGAATTTGAACCTTTTTGCCTTCACTATTGGACTGCTGATGATTGTGTTTTTGGACCGTGAGGCGCTGATAGCGTCATATCTGGCGCTCGGGTTCGCGTGGTTTGTCGCTTGGCTGGTCGCTGGTCGACACCACGGCGGTCGCACCCCGCGTCGCCGCGTCATGATTACCGAGACCGGCACATTAAGCGGCACTGTAACAATGCTGGATTAAATCAGAGGCGACTTAACGGACCCAGAACTCCTGTTGAGAGTGGGGCCCGTGCCCTGTCGCACCTGCGTACAATCTGACACAAAAGCGCTGACATAATCATGGCAGCCTACGTCAACTGTGAATATTTATAGGATGTGAATATTCACATAAGCCGCCTCACTCCATAAACTGACAGAGGTCGACATCGTCAGTGAACGTAGGAGAGGCAATGATATCAGCAAAAAATGCTCTGATTGATGCTCTGGAGCGGCTGGTTCACACCCAAGATCCCGAGGCACGCTGGACTGCCGCAACCAGAGTATCCGAAGAACTCGGTCTGCGCAGTATTCTCGTGGCCGAGCTTGAATTTCAAACCCGGAACACCCACTGGATAAACACAAACTTGTCCGACGCCTGGATGGAGGAATACCTGACCGAAGACTATGCTTGCGTCGACCCACATATTTCGGCTCTCGCTGGCGGCAACCTCAGCAGCCGGATAGAAACTGGTAAACTTCACCGCATGGACGCCCCAAACCAAAAAGCTTGGTCTCTGAACCAAGCGCTGCGAAGCGAAGGCTTCGATCAAACGATCTGTTCCCGCTATGGTGAGGGCACATCCGGAAAGGCCGTGACGCTTGGCTTTACCCCCGACATGCGTGATCAGGATATGCCGTTTAATCACGCTCTGTTTTCGGCTCTTTTGGCCAGCACCATTGGCGCACCTGTCAAAAGCGACACCAACAGGCGCCTTAGCGTCGAACTGCCCTCCCCACTCACCCAGCGCCAGCGCGAAGTGCTCTCCCTGCTCGCCGAGGGCAAACAAACCGCGCGTATTGCGGAAAAACTCGGGCTGTCTGAAGCGGCCGTTTCGCTCCATTTCGCAAATGCACGCAAAGCATTGGGAGCACAGACTCGCGAACATGCACTGGCCATTGCCATGCGCGACGGCCTGATCGCGTTCTAAGCGCCTCCCCTTTCGTGTCCAAGCGGCAGCTAGAAGGTTGACCCAAGACACGAAGATCCAGACCTACCTGCCGCGCAGCCCGGTCAACGAGCGATCTCCGCCCAAATGGCCACCACCGGCGCCAGTCATTTCTGGCCCAATGGATGGGTGTGCAACATGAGGACCGCTTTTAAGCTTTTGTTGATGGCACCTTTACGCAATGGCAAGGAAAAATTCACAGCTTTCGGTTATCTTTATAGTTGTAACGAGTGCCCTGTTTCCCGGCCGGCGCCCATGCCCGTGGGTGCCGGCACGTTCTGTGCTGCTGGCGACAGACGCGCCTCAGCAGTGCTCCAATCAACGCCAAAAACAACACCACAATCGAAGGGGCCTAGCCAAGGCGCACCGGCTCTGCCATAGCTGCCCGCACAACCCTGCGGAATTCATGAGTCGCCAATGGCACAGATCATCTCCTCCCTCTCGGAAATCTCGCGCAACTACAAAGCGCTGTTTGTGGACCTTTGGGGCTGCGTGCACAATGGCATCACTGCCTACCCCGCCGCCGTCAAAGCGCTGCAGGACTACCGTGCCGAGGGCGGGATTGTGGTGCTGGTCACCAATTCTCCGAAGCCCCGCGCAGGCGTTACCGCGCAGCTGGGGCAGTTCGGCGTGCCGGATGACGCCTACGATACCATTGCCACCTCGGGCGACAGCGCGCGCGCCGCAATGTTCACCGGTGCGGTGGGCAATAAGGTCTATTTCATGGGCGAATGGGCGCGCGACGAGGGCTTTTTTGAGCCGCTGAAAGTCATCGACACGCCCGCAGAGATCACCCGCGTCCCTCTGGCCGAGGCCGAGGGCATCGTCTGCTGCGGCCCCTTTGATCCCATGGCCGATCTGGAGGTGAACCGCGCCGATCTGCTGCTGGCAAAAACCAATGGTCTGAAACTGCTGTGCGCCAACCCCGACATTGTGGTCGACCGCGGTGAAGAACGCGAATGGTGCGCCGGTGCCGTGGCCAAAATGTACACCGAGATGGGCGGCGAGAGCCTCTATTTCGGCAAACCCCACCCGCCGATCTATGACCTCGCCCGCCGCCGTCTGGCCGAGCTTGGCCATGTCTTTGACGACAGCGACATCATGGCCATTGGCGACGGCCCGCACACCGACATCGAAGGGGCGATGGGCGAAGGCATCGACAGCCTGTTTATCACCGGCGGGCTGGCAGCGGCCGAGACCAAAACAGCC
>SPLB01000069.1 GCA_004566265.1 Paracoccaceae bacterium
CAGCCCCTTTGGAAGGAAGACCCTGAAATGTGACAGTTTAGGTACATAATTCAGACACGCGTTGTTAACCGCGTCTATGTTGTATATGTGATAACTCGAAAAGGTTTCCAAGGCCCCCTTATGAAAAAACATCTCGTTCAGCCCGGTCACGAAGAGCTTCTCGAGGCACGGCGCCGCGGGCGGTCCATGTACTGGCTCGTTGGCGTCTTTAGTGTGTTCGTGAACATGCTCATGCTGACGGGTCCGCTCTACATGATGCAGGTTTACGACCGCGTTTTGGGCAGTCGGTCTGAGGCCACGTTGCTTGCGCTCTCCCTTCTGGTTGTGTTCCTCTATGCCATGATGGGTCTGTTAGATCTGGTCCGTGGCCGCATCCTGCGTCGGGTGGCTGCGAACTTTCAGGCAGATCTCGACAAACGCGTATTTGACGCAATGATCCGTCGTTCGGCTGTTTCGAACGACAAGACAGCCCAAACGGGCCTGTCGGATCTGGAGTCTATTCAACGTCTGATCGGCTCTCCGGTTTTGACAGCCGCATTCGACCTGCCGTTCACGCCGATCTTCCTTGCAGGCATTGCGTTGTTCCACCCTTATCTCGGCCTGTTGGCTTTGGGCGGTGGTCTCATCCTGGTGGGAGTCGCGCTGTTGAACCAGATCTTCAGCAAGGCCCCGCAGCAAAAAGCCAATGCCGGATCCCATCAGGCCAATTTGATGAGCGAAAGCATCCGCACCGAGGCCGAGATGATCCAGGCCATGGGGATGCGCAAAGCCGCCTTTTCCCGTTGGAAAGTCCTTCGGGATAAGTCTCTTGCTGATAGTGTTTCGGCCACGGACACCGGTGGCGGCTTTACCACCGTGACCAAATCCCTGCGTCTGTTTCTACAATCTGCCATGCTGGGCTTGGGCGCCTATCTGGTGCTGCAGAACGAGGTCTCCGCGGGCGCCATCATTGCCGGTTCCATCCTTTTGGGCCGGGCGCTGGCGCCGATTGAAATGGGCCTTGGTCAATGGGCCAATGTGCAGCGTGCGCGTAAAGGCTGGCAGAACCTTGCAGAACTTCTCGGCACCACCCCGCCAGAAGAAGAGCGCACCTCGCTGCCCAAACCAAAGGCAAAATTGGACGTTCAAGCGCTGGCCGTGATGGCACCGGGCGAAACCCGCCCGCAGCTGCGCAATGTGACCTTTAAGGTCGAACCGGGGCAAGCCATAGGTGTGATTGGCCCCTCTGGGTCGGGGAAATCAACGCTTGCCAAAGCGCTGACCGGGGCGTGGCGCGCAGCGGCCGGTACCGTGCGTCTGGATGGGGCGTCCCTCAACCAATACGATGCCGAGGTGCTGGGAGAACACATTGGCTATCTGCCGCAGCGCGTGCAGCTGTTTGACGGCACGATTGCCGACAACATTGCCCGCCTGTCCTCTGCGCCAGACGCAACGCAGGTCGTGAGCGCCGCGAAAAAGGCGGCGGCGCATGACATGATTGTGGACCTGCCGGACGGCTATGATACGCGTGTCAGTGCGAATGGAGGTCGCCTGTCTGGCGGGCAGATGCAACGCATTGGTCTGGCGCGCGCGCTTTATGGCGACCCGATGATCGTGATTTTGGATGAACCGAACTCCAACCTCGACAACGAAGGGTCGATGGCGCTGAACTCGGCCATCAAACAAATGAAGGCAGATGGGCGTTCGGTGCTGATTATGGCACACAGACCAGCGGCCATTCAGGAATGCGATATGCTGTTGGTGATCGACAAGGGCAGCATGGCCGCTTTTGGTCCCAAAGACGACGTGCTGCGGGAAATGGTGTCCAACCATCAGGATATTCAGAAATCCGGCGCACCGCGCGCGCCGCGCAGCACGCGGTCATCTGGGGCGCGCCAGCAGGCCGTGGCCAGACCTCCGCAGACCGAAGGTCAGGCTCCTGTACCGCACTCCGGGACGACGGCAGGCGGCAAGACCAGCACCAAAGGCAATGACACGCTTGTCAGAGGTTCCGCCAGCGCTTCAATGGGCACCGCGGGCCTGAATCCAGCGCTCAGTGCAAGCAGTAAAACAGAGCGCGCGGGCAGCAAGAAGGACGACGCGGAATGAACGAAAATAGAAAATGGTCCTTTCGCAACTCCATCATTCTCGGAATGTTTGGGCTTGCGGTTCTTCTGGGTGGCTTTGGCTCTTGGGCGACGCTCTCGACCATTGCTGGCGCTGTCGTGGCCTCCGGCCGGATCGAGGTGGATCGCAACCGGCAGGTGGTGCAGCATCTGGACGGCGGCATTGTTTCTGAAATCCTTGTAGAAGAAGGGGATGCGGTGGTCGCGGGCGATGTGCTGCTGAAACTCGACGCTAACGATCTAACCTCGCAACTGGTGATCGTTGAGGGCCAGCTGTTCGAGATGATGGCCCGCCGCGCCCGACTGGAAGCGGAACGTGACAGTCTGGATGTGATCACCTATGACGCGGAACTGGTTGAGGCCGCCAAATCCAGCGCCGATGTTACCGATTTGATGCAGGGACAAAAACGCTTGTTTCAGGCGCGTCGCGACTCCAATGCAAAAGAGATCGAACAGCTGCAAAAGCGCGGGGTGCAGATCAACGAACAAATCGTGGGTGTGCAGGCGCAGCAGGCCTCGACGCGCAAACAGCTTGAGTTGATCGAACAAGAGCTCGCCAATCAGCAGTCGCTGCTGGATCGCGGGTTGGCGCAGGCGTCTGTTGTGCTGAACCTCAGTCGCACCAAAGCCGATCTTGAGGGCGCATTGGGCGAGCTGATCGCGTCTGAGGCACAGGCGCAGGGCCGGATCACCGAACTGGATATTGAAGTGTTAAAGCTCGATACCAGGCGTCGCGAAGAGGCGATCACCCGACTGCGCGACCTTCGCTACCAAGAGGTCGAGCTGGCCGAAACCCGCCGCAGCCTGAAGGACCGTCTGGCCCGTCTGGACATAACCGCACCGGTTTCAGGCGTGGTGTACGGCATGATTGTTCAGACCCCACGCTCGGTTATTCGCCCGGCAGACCCGGTTTTGTATCTTGTGCCGCAAGACCGACCGTTGGTGATTGCTGCGCAGGTGGCGCCGACGGATATTGACCAGATCTTTGTTGGACAGTCCGTGTCACTGCGCCTGCCAGCGCTGGACCAGCGGCAAACGCCTGAACTCTTTGGTACTGTGACACTTGTGTCTGCGGATGCCTTTGAGGATCGCAACACCGGGATATCGCATTATCGGGCTGAAGTTGAAATCAATCCGGGCGAGATGGAGCGCCTGCCAGAAGGCGCCACGCTCATTCCCGGCATGCCGGTCGAGAGCTTCATCCGCACGGCCGATCGCACGCCTCTGGCCTATCTCGTGCAGCCGCTCACGGATTATTTCGTTAAAGCCTTCCGTGAAAGCTGAGTGCCGCGATCCAAATTTTTGCACGCGCATTCGGTTTTCCGCCGACTGCGCGGCGGACCCGAAAATCGGTCTCACGGGCGTCGCATTTCTTCTTTCAGAGCTTCGGTTTCACGGCTAGGGTCCGTGAAAAATCTGATGCCAATGAAGGAGACGTCATCATGAGTGTTGAAGCCAAACTAAAGGACCTCGGTCTGACCCTGCCGGACGCTCCGGCTCCGGCCGCGAACTATGTCCCGTTTGTGGTTGTTGGTGACCTTGTGCATGTCTCCGGTCAGATTTCTGCGGATGAAGATGGCCTGATCACCGGCACTTTGGGTGCGGACCTGGATGTAAACGCCGGTCAGGCCGCGGCCAAGCGCTGCGCGCTGTCGTTGCTGGCACAGGTCAAAGCCGCCTGTGGGGGCGATCTGGACAAACTGGTGCGCGTCGTGAAACTGGGTGCTTTTGTGAACTCAACCGCAGATTTCACCCAGCAGCCCCAAGTCGTGAACGGCGCTTCAGATCTGCTGGTCGAAGTTCTCGGCGACAAAGGCCGCCACGCGCGCTCTGCTGTTGCATCGCCTTCGCTGCCGCTCGGCGTTGCGGTTGAAATCGACGGCATCTTCCAGATCGAGGTCTAATCCCTATGCTGCCCCGC
>SPLB01000372.1 GCA_004566265.1 Paracoccaceae bacterium
ATGAAATTTACAGTTCTGACTTAGCGCGTGATACCCCGCGTAAAGCTCACCCTTCAGGAGGCCTCAATGCCTGAGATTGTTAGAGAAGAAAACACCGTCGGCAAGCAGCTGCCGTCTCATGCCAAAGTCGTCGTTGTTGGCGGCGGTGTCGTCGGATGTTCGATCTTGTTCCACCTCGCCAAGTTCGGTTGGAAAGATGTGGTTCTACTGGAACGTGACGAGCTGACCTCCGGCTCCAGCTGGCACGCGGCGGGCGGCATTCACACCATTGCCTCAGACCCGAACATTTCGCGTCTGCAGTCCTACACGATCAACCTGTATAAAGAGATCGAGGAACTGTCTGGCCAGTCCGTCGGACTCCACGTAACCGGTGGTTTCTACGCGGCGTCGACCAAAGAATGGTACGACTACCTAAAGCGCGAGCGCTCCAAAGCGCGTTACATGGGCTTGCACCAAGAGTTCATCTCGCCCAAAGAATTGGCCGAGCGTCACCCGCTGGTCGACCCAGACCACTACCACGCGGTTCTCTGGGATGAACAGGATGGCCACCTTGACCCTTCTGGCGCGACGTATGCGTTCGCCAAGGCCGCGAAAGTTCATGGTGCGAAGTACTTCACCCACTGTGGTGCAACCTCCATGGTGCAACGCAATGACGGCAGCTGGGACATCACAACTCCCAAGGGCGTGATCAACGCCGAACACGTGGTGAACTGCGGCGGCCTCTGGGCGCGCGAAGTCGGTCACATGGCAGGTCTGCAATTGCCGGTACAGCCGATGGAGCACCACTACCTGATCACAGAAAAGATGGACGCGGTTGCCAACTTTGGCAAACAATTGCCGCACGGCATCGACTTTGAGGCGAATGTGTATTGCCGCCAAGAAGGCCAGGGCATGCTGCTCGGCACCTACGAGGCGCAGGCGACCCCCTGGAAAATCGAAGGCACGCCCTGGGACTTTGGACACGAACTGCTGCCGCCTGATCTGGACCGTGTCGCGGACCGTTTGGAAACCGCCTTTGAACGTCTTCCTCTGATGGCGGAAGCGGGCATCAAAGACGTTATCAACGGCCCCTTTACCTTTGGCCCCGACGGCAACCCAATGATCGGCCCCGTTCCCGGTATGAAGAATTACTGGGTCGCAGTGGGCGTTATGGCAGGCTTCTGTCAAGGCGGCGGCGTCGGGCTGACCATGGCGGAATGGATGATGGACGGCGAAACCTCAATCGACGTTTGGGCTATGGACGTCGCACGCTATGGCGAGTACGCGACACCGGATTGGGGCACAATCAAATCATCCGAGAACTACGAACGTCGTTTCGTTATGACCTTCCCGAACGAGACACTGCCCAAGGGCCGTATGCAAAAAACAACCGCCCTTTATGATCGCCTGATGGCGAAAGGCGCTGTGATGGATCAAGGCTTTGGCCTTGAGAACGTGCAATGGTTCGCCGATGGCCCAGAGGACGCACACGAAGAGCCCACATTCGAGCGCAATCGCTCGCACGAATACGTTGCGAAAGAGGTCAAAGCCGTGCGCGAGGCCGTGGGCGGTATTGAAATCGCAAACTTTGCTAAGCATGAGTTCAAAGGCGAGGGAGTACGCGAGTATCTCAACAAGATCCTTGCAGGCTATGTGCCGAAACCGGGCCGTCTGACCCTGACTCCGATGCTGACCGAAAAAGGCCGGCTCTACGGTGACCTTACCGTGGCATGTTTCGCCGAAGATCACTTTATGCTGTTCGGCTCAGGTGCAATGCAAGAAGCGCACCGTCGTTGGTTCGAACAATCCCTGCCCGAAGGCATTTCCTATAAGAATGTCTCGGACGATTGGCACGGTATTGCGCTCTCTGGCCCGAAATCTCGCGACTTGCTCGCACGCATCACCCGCGAAGACGTGTCCGCAGACGGCTTTAAATTCCGCGACCTACGCCAGACATATGTCGGTGGTGTTCCGGTAATCCTGAACCGGATCTCCTTCTCGGGTGAGCTGGGTTACGAGATCTATTGTAAGCCTCAGTACCTGCTGCAACTGGCGACTTCGATCGAGACAGCTGGCGCAGACCTGGGGTATCGCTGGTACGGAGCGCGCGCGCTTCTCTCCCTGCGCCTGGAAAAGGCATGGGGTGTGTGGACCACAGATTACCGTCCTGACTTCAACGTGTTTGAGGCGGGTATGGATGTCTTTGTAAACTGGAAGAAAGACTTCGTTGGCAAGGAAGCTTCGCTGAAAATCAAAGAAGAGGGTATCACACGCAAGCTCGTGACTCTGGTGATCGACAGTGAAAGCATTGATGTGACCGGGGATGAAGCCGTAATGAAAGACGGCGAAGCCGTTGGGTATATCTCTTCTGGCGGCTTTGCTCACCATACACAAAAATCTGTCGCTATGGCCTATGTAGATATCGCCCAGGCAGAGCCCGGCACCAAACTGGAAGTGGAATTGCTAGGCCAGTTCAGCAGCGCCGAAGTGCAAGGCGCACCGCTTTATGACGCCAATGGTGCAAACATGCGCGCCTAAG
>SPLB01000373.1 GCA_004566265.1 Paracoccaceae bacterium
GGGTGAGGGGCTGTGTTTCGCCCTCTTTCAATGCCAAGACCAGCTCAGTTGGCCGCCCTTCAGTCATCTGAGATGCGATAATTTTTCGTAGTTGCTCTGCGTTCTTGATCTCCAGCTCATTTGGAAGGCGATCCGCAAAAGCTTCATGCTTCAAAGCAGACATCTTCATTCTCCATCCTGAATTTGGATATGAGACACATTCGAAGCAAGCGAAATAGTCGACATATTCGAAACGAGATGAGTTTTAACAAAAACACCGCACTCTCGGCTGGCAGCGCGGTGCAACACTTATGGTAAAGGGCGCCACTGAGACGCCCTTGTTTCTTAGTAACTGAAGCCGCCGTAGATGTGGGTCAGGTCCCCGTTCCAGTCACCGTTGTAGCAGTCCAAAAGCTCGTCCGCAGGCGTTTTGCCGGTCTCTACGCTTTCCTTCAGCGCGTTCAGGAAATGCGTCTCGTTCGGGACCATGCCATCGGCACCGCTGCGCATGCGGGCGATCAGGCCTGACTCGGCCAATTCCAGCACCTGCGCGGCGAGGCCATGCATCTTGATTGATCCGACCTGTGCTTGCAGCCCGTCCACGGCCGCAGCAACACGCAGGGCTTCACGGGTTTCTGCGTCCCAGCCTTTGACCAGATCCCAGGCCGCATCCAGCGCCGATTGATCATACATCAGACCCACCCAGAACGCGGGCAGCGCACATAGGCGACGCCAAGGTCCGCCATCAGCACCGCGCATTTCCATGTATTTCTTGATCCGTGCCTCGGGGAAGGCAGTGGTCAGGTGGTCAGCCCAGTCGCTCAGCGTCGGGATCTCGCCGGGCAGCGCGGGCAGTTTGCCTTGTAGGAAATCGCGGAAGGACATGCCCAGCGCATTGATGTATCTGCCGTCGCGGTAGACGAAATACATCGGCACATCGAGCGCATACTCCACATAGCGTTCAAACCCCATGCCGTCCTCAAACACAAACGGAAGCATGCCGGTGCGTGCGTCATCGAGATGCCGCCAGATGTGGCTGCGCCAGGACTTCAGACCGTTGGGTTTGCCTTCAAAGAATGGCGAATTCGCAAACAGCGCCGTTGCAACGGGTTGCAGCGCCAGCGCCACGCGCAGTTTTTGCACCATGTCAGTTTCAGATGCAAAGTCGAGGTTCACCTGAACGGTACAGGTCCGGCGCATCATGGAGCGCCCCATAGTGCCGACTTTTTCCATATAGTCGTTCATCAGGGCATAGCGTCCCTTGGGCATGAGCGGCATATCCTCATGGCTCCAAATTGGGGCAGCGCCAAGGCCGATAAAGCCGACACCGATCGCATCGGCAATGTCCTTAACCTCGCGCAGGTGGGTGTTGACCTCGTCGCAGGTCTCGTGAATGGTCTCGAGCGGTGCACCGGAAAGTTCCAGCGCGCCCCCGGGTTCCAGGCTGACATTGGCCATGCCTTTGACCAGACCGATCAATTTGCCCTGTTCGGTGACAGGCTCCCAGCCGTGGCGATCACGCAGGCCTTCGAGAACCGACAAAATTGACCGCGTGCCCGCATAGGGCAGTGGCATTAGCGTGTCCTTACAGTACCCGAATTTTTCGTGCTCCGTGCCGATACGCCAGTCATCCTTGGGCTTGCACCCAGAGGCCAGATATTCAGCAAGCTGCTCGTGACGTTCAATCGGCCCGCCACCGGACTGAGGAATGGACATCTGTAGCCCCCATAATTTGTGTCTGCATGACATAAGTCTCCCGCCCCCGGTTACAAGACAGAACCGACGCCGGGGTCTCACAGGTGATCGCAATGCGCCCCAGTGTCAATGCAGCCAGCGACGTTCAACAGCTTCTTCGCGGTGTTGCCAGATCACGACAGGGTGAGCAGCGCCCTCAGTGCCCAGGTTTTGCAGCGCGTTGAGCATCCGTCGGGTCTTGATCCCAGGCAAGGCGGCAAAGGCGTCAAACAGGGCCTCGGATCCTGCGGCGTTCACCGGGATGGCAACGGCCTCCTGTCCGGGCTGTTCCAACAGCCAATGAGCAGGGCGCGCGGTTGGGTCAAGCGTCAGTCGGCGCAACTCTGATACGGCAATCGCACCACCCGTCAGAGGCCCAAAATAAGAAATCTGTCCCTCGACCACCTGCACCACGCCGGGCCCGCCGCCGCCTTGACGGAATCGCACACGCTGCGCGCCAACCACGGCCAACAGAACCGCTGAAACGACCACAGCCCATCCCGTGATTGTCCAGATCCCAACGCCGAACAACGCCCAGCGCAGGCCGGTCAAAAGCAAACACAGGGCCACCAGCAATTCGCGCAAATTCCACAATTGGGCCCGGGCCTCCGGTCGAATAAACGTCATTTTACCAGTCTCCTCTTTCGATCGCCTGCGACAATGTCGCCGGTGGATCATAGACCACCACCGTAAAGCGTCCCGCAGGTTTGCGCGATAGGCCTGTGCGGCCTTGTCGCTGGCTGCAAACAGAACCGCCTCTTTGACGCCTTTCTGGCGCAACTCGTCCAGATGATAGGCAACAGCCCGGCGGGCATAGCCCTGTCCACGCAACTGAGGCGGCGTATAAACACCACCGATTTGGACCACATCCCCCGCCTGCGCATTGATTCCCGTTCGCAAAACCGGACGGTCACCTTCGTACAACAACCGATGGCTATCACGTTCCAGATAAATGGCCGTGTGCCGTTCGGTAAGCTCACGAGCGATTTTGGGATCTTTCACGGTAGTCTCAATGGTATACGCAGTGCCCCATTCAAGCAGCTGTTCATAAGGGCTTCAGAAAACGGGCGCAGGTCCTCACCCGGTCGCGCGTCTAGCACAAGATCATCCAGATGCACGTGGAACCCCGGTTCATCCGCGTCCCGCGTGGTGGGCTGGGCCGCGAGTCCGGTCGCGGCCATGAACGCACGCGATTGCTGCGCATCGCCAAGGACAAAGCCAATCTCGCGCCCTTCCAGTTCCAGAGACAGCGCAAGCCAATCCGTTACAGTTGCGGTTGGCGCCAGCACCACAACGGACCCGGAATTGGTGATCGCAAAGATGCCCTCGCGGTCGTTCAGACACCAGAGCTGCAGCCCATAGGGCGCGTCTGACCCCAACCCGTATTTCTGGAGATTGTCCAACAGGAACATTGACGTCTGAATGTGGTCGCGCAGCAAAGCTGTGATCCAATCCACATCGCCTGTCTGCGCCGCACGCCATGTCACCTGGAAACACCCTTACCAATCGCCCAATGACGTCTGCCACAGCGTCATCGCTGCCACAGCCGCCGTATCGGCGCGCAAAATACGCGGGCCGAGGCTGACCACATGGGATTGCGCCATCGCGGACAGCCGTTTGCGTTCGCCGTCAGAAAACCCACCTTCGGGGCCAATGACTATCGCCCAAGGTGCGTTTTTGTGGTCACCCGCTGCAAGCTCCAGCGCATTGCCGACTTCCGCTTCGTCACAGAACATCAGCTGGCGATCCTCGGGCCAGTGATCGAGCAGCCGCGACAGCTTTTGCAGCTCTGCCACGTCAGGCACATAGGTTCCGCCACATTGTTCGGCGGCTTCCACCGCGTGAGCCTGAAGACGGTCCTGACGGATGCGTTCGGAATTGGTGTAGTCGGTGACAACCGGCATAATCCGCGCCGCACCCATTTCGGCTGCTTTTTCCACTATGAAATCGGTGCGCGCCTTCTTAATCGGCGCGAACATCAACCAAAGGTCTGGTGGCAGCTGCAAAGATTTGCTTTGCGCGCGGCA
>SPLB01000374.1 GCA_004566265.1 Paracoccaceae bacterium
CGGTGAAAGGCACAACCCTTATGGTGAGGGTCTGGCACATTATCTGGAGCATCTGGTTTGGCAAAATGTCAGGAGCGCTGGCGTGGACGGCGGTCGGAACAGCAACGCATGGACGTCGCCGCAAGCGACGCTCTATTGGCTCTCGCGCGAACCCGAAGCGTTGCAAGATACGATTAAGCGATTGGCGGCAAGTGCTGCGCCATTGGTGGTGGATGACGCCTACGCCCTTCAGGAGCGGGACATCGTACAACGAGAGTTCGACCTTTGGCGCTTGGAAGACCCAATGGATGCGGTCGACGTGGAGATGGCGAGCAGACTTTTTGGTGACAGCGCATATGCCCGCAAAACGCTTGGATCGAAGTCAAGTATTAGCCAGTTCACCCTAGAAGCCGCTCGGAACCTTCATGACGAAACACACCATTTGAGCAGCGCAAAGCTTCATCTGAGAGGCCCGGTTACGGCGCGAGATGTCATTCGTACCATTGAAGCAATTGATGGCTGGCCAAACCCACGTGCTGCAGCACTTCAGGAGACTTTGCCGTTATGGCCCGCGGCTCCAGAGGATGTTCTAAAACGAGCGGTTCCGGGCTTGTCATATCCCAGGGTTGTAAAGCAGAAAAGTTTCTTGCCGCCGCCAGACTTCAACTGGGTCGAGGTGTTTGCTGCGCGGAATATCCTCGTAAATCTGGCGCTGAGCACTAAGACGGGTGGGCTCGCTCGACCATTGCGCTACGACGCCTTCCTGGCGGCGTCGTTCGATCTCAGCCTCTACCCTCTCGGCAAGTCCGGTCTGGTTTTCCGGATAAGTGCAGAGCCGGATAAGAACGTATCGCTGAACGATTTGAACGATGCATTGGATCAGGAAATTGCGCACCTGTTGCGTAGCCCCAACGAGACGAGTTTTGATGAGATACGTGACCGCGAGCTGGCTTCATTGGATGGCGTTCTCGACCCTTTGAAAGCCAACAACGAACGTCTCTTTGACTCGCTGATGTGGGGTACAGCCTATGTAACTTTGGCAGCGCTTGGCGCGGCGGTGCGGAACATGACATTTGCTCGGTTTCAATCTTTCACAGAACATCTTCTGAAACCAAGATCATCTGTATCGCGGTTGATCTCAGTTTCCTAATTTTCAAAAGGACTTCGGCATGAATTCGATTTGGCGCCCCGTGGCTTGTTTTCTTTCACTCTTCGGGCTTTTGGCCTGTAACGACGATACCAATCGGGTGATTGCCGAGCATACGTCTCCGGCTGGCCACGTTTTCCAGCTTATGCCAATCACAGAAAAGGGCGTAACGGACATCACGGTCTCAGCGGCTTGGGCTACAGATTGGCTCAATGATCCGAACAATAATCCGTGGGTGCCGAACCTCGCGACCGAAATGATGATATCGGGAGGAACAGCAGAGTTGTCGCCCGCCGATGTTCTGGAACTTCTAGAAGATAAAAACGCATATGGCGACATCGGAGCAGCGGCAGACCTCATATATGCCGAAGTCGAGTTTCCGAACAATCATCGAGACACCGTCGTTCCTGTGCTTTCAGATCTCTTTCAGCGTCCAGTGTTTGATTCCAACTGGTTTGACCGCATCAAAGGACAGCGACGCTACGCTGCTGCTGTCGAGGATAAAGCGATTGCTTTCGATATGTGGGAAGCTTCACGTCATGCAATTTTTGGCGAAAGCCCACAAGTCGAGTTCCTGAACCGCAAGAATCTTGAGGCGCTTGATACGGCAACTTTGGACGACCTGCGTGCCTGGCATGAGAAAAGCTTTTCACATGCACCGGTTGCGCTGGTCGTGACCGGGGCGGTCAATGCCGAAGACGCAGGTGAGATCATTGACGCATTACTGCCGCCACCTGGTGACGCGCCCTCCGAATTCTTCGACGCAACTTCTCTGCAGCTTCCCGACGAGATGATTTATCTCCACAGACCAGAGGCGGAGAAATCAGTGATCGGTTTGCTCGGGACACTTCCGGATACACGCGACGGCAAGGACGGGGTTGATCTAGTGATTGCGCACCTCTTTGCCGGAGGCGCCGATAGCCCGCTGTTCGACGCGATCCGAACCAACCTTGGAGCCAGTTACGGAATGTCCGTGGAGCTCGTGAACTATAGCCGTGCACAGCGTGGGTTCATCATTGCTGGTGAGATTGACACCAAGAAGATGCCTGACGCGCGGGACGCTGTGCTCGCGGCTTATAGTTCGTTTCGCACAGAACCTGATCTTGACAGCTTGACGGACATCACTCAGCGTATTGCAAATTCAATCAGGCACGAAATGGTGTTTGTCAGCTCTTCGGCCAGGATGATCCGCGAGCTGCTGCTCGACGACAGGGACCCGCAGGAGTATCAAACACTGCCTTATATGATGTCGCAACTAAACGGAGATGCGGTTAAACAACGACTGCTTTCAGCCTTTCCCGAGGCTACCAACTTGTCCGTTTTTGCAGCCGGGCCTGCCCCATCTGCGTTCCCAGAGGCCTGTATCATCACAACGACCGAACAAGCCTTGGATTGTAAAACGAGCGAGTGACTGAAGGCTGTATTCAGTATCTACTCTTTGGTCCGAACCCTCCGACTTCCAGTCGGACCTGCTTTAGCGCGGAGAATCGTGTTATGTCCTTAGCCTCCAGAAAATGAGCCGCAGCCGGGCCGAAGGCTTATTTTCTGGTGAGTAAGGACATGCAATATGACGCTGGCAAGCACTGCGTTTTCTATCATCGGTATCACATCGTGTGGTCGACCAAGTACCGCTACAA
>SPLB01000375.1 GCA_004566265.1 Paracoccaceae bacterium
CGCGATTTGGTGACTCGCATGCCGCACGGATGCGACCCCCTGCAGGCGCTGGAACACTTGCGCAGCCGTTATGACGGCCGCGGGGTGCGCGTGGTTCAGGTGGGCGATGCCTGGGCCATTCGCACGGCGCCGGATCTGGGATTTCTGATGCAAAAGGAAACGGTTGAGACCAAAAAACTTTCGCGCGCCGCAATCGAAACTTTGGCGATCATTGCCTACCACCAGCCCGTCACCCGCGCCGAGATTGAAGAGATCCGTGGCGTCTCGGTGTCCCGCGGCACAATCGATCAGCTGATGGAAATGGAGTGGATCCGTCTGGGGCGTCGCAAAATGACACCCGGGCGTCCAGTAACCTTTGTGGTGACGCCCAATTTCCTGGATCACTTTGGTCTGGAAAGCGCACGCGATTTACCGGGGCTCAAGGAACTTCGGGCCGCAGGTCTTCTGGAAAACCGTCCGCCGCCGGGGGACTGTCCTGGCGGGCAGGGTGACCGGGAGGACACACATGACGACCAAGAACAGCCAGAGCTGTTTGAGAATTAGAGCAAAAGGGCCGGGCCATTGCAGCCCGGTTTTGCCCTTATTTTGTCACAGCCCCCTGTTACGAAATTGTAAGTCGCTAAGTTGCGTTACACGTCATACCGTAAATGGAGTGCTCCATGTCGCTGAACCGCATTTTGAATATGGTGATCCGTCAGGTGATCCGTATTGCCGTGAACAAGGGCGTGGGCGCAGGGATCAAGGCCTTAAGCAAGCGCGGCAAAAGAAATGTTCACCGTAACCAACGACCGGCCGCGCGGCGGGATCAATCCCAGCAAGAGACGTCTCTTTGGGATTGATCCCGCTCGTTTTCTCATGCTGGAAGGCGGAAGTGTTTCGACAGCTTCAGGCCTTGGCCTTGATAGTTTGAGGCAATACCTGCGCCATAGAGCTGCTGCGGCAATTCTGCCATGCGTTCATACACCAAACGTCCCACAACCTGACCGTGTTCCAGCACAAACGGGGCTTCGTGGCAGCGCACCTCCAATACCCCGCGCGACCCGTCGCCGCCTGCGGCAGAATGGCCAAATCCAGGGTCAAAAAAGCCCGCATAATGCACGCGAAATTCGCCGACCATGGCAAGATAAGGCGCCATTTCAGCCGCGTATTGGGGGGGAATATGCACGGCTTCGCGGCTGACCAGAATATAAAATGCGCCGGGGTCAAGAATAATGCGGCCGTTTTGGCTGTGCACCTCCTCCCAGAACTCGCGTGGGTCATAAGCACCAATGCGATCTAGATCTATAACGCCGGTATGGGGCTTGGCGCGGTAGCCGACCAGACTGCTCTCCGGTAGGTTCAGATCCACAGAAAAGCCCAATCCATCTTCAATCACGGCCTCGCCATCGACCAGAGGCATTTCAGCGTGAAGGGTGGTGAGCTCGGCATCGCTGAGCACCGATTGCCCCTCGCGAAATCGGATCTGATTGAGTCGCACTCCCGGACGCACCAGAACAGAGAAAGAGCGCGGGCAAATTTCAGCAAAAAGCGGGCCGGTGTAGCCAGGTTTGACGCGGTCAAACTCTTCGCCGCCATCGGTGATGGTTCGCGTCAGAAGGTCGAGCCGCCCGGTCGAAGACTTTGCATTTGCAACAGCAGAGACATGCGCGGGCAGCGCGAGGCTTTCCATCAGCGGCACCACATAGACACAGCCTTTTTCCAATACCGCACCTTCACTAAGGTCAATGCGGTGCATCTCGAATTCTTTCAGTCGCTCCTTGACCGTGCCGGCTTGACCGGCAAGAAACGACGCGCGCACGCGGAAGGCCACAGGCCCCAGACGCAAATCAAGGCTGGCTGGCTGTATCTGGCCTTCGGCCAGAGGGATTTCAATTTGAATTTCGTTCCGTGACAGCATGGCTTCTATGGATTGGCTGGGCAGGACGCCGGTCATGGATAAATCCCCTGATCTCTGAGTTGGACAATGGTCGCGCAAATTTGCGGTTGCTGCAACATTTGGGCGCTGGCTGATCAAAAAAACACGTCTCGGCACGGGAAAGGCAGCGTGCAAAACAAAACGCCCAAGCCGTCGGCTCGGGCGTTTTGTTTTGGTCGGGCTAGCAGGACTCGAACCTGCGACCTTCCGTCCCCCAGACGGACGCGCTACCAGGCTGCGCTATAGCCCGTTCCCGAGCGTTCTACTGGTTTTCACAGCCGCCGCAAGGGGCATGGGGATTTTTTTTCTGTTTTTCAAAGCTTTTGTGAATACCCGCTGTCCAAAAACGGTCAAGCCATTGGTTCTTCGATTTTTTTAAGCAGAAGGTCAGTTGCTCAGGGTCGCGGCTGCCATGCGGTCAGTGCGCGTAGCACGTCCACCAGAATAGCACGTTTGGACTCGTCTTCTGGAAAGCGCGCTGACAGATGCCCAAGCAGGCCGGGCGTTGTGGCCATGGTTTCCTCGACAAGGTTTTTTTGAGGCGGCGGCAATTCGTGACCGCGTTCTGTGATCTGTGTCGTGTGATCCCCTTCCGCGGGACTGCCAGCCAAGTCTTCTTGAACATCGTCTTCATTTACGGCGTCAGCTGAGGCGTCGAAATTGATGTTCGGCACAGGTTCTTCCACAAGTGCAGTCGGGGCAAGAACCTGTGCAGGCTCTGCGCTGAGGGGCGGGTCATTGTCCGAACCTTCCGGGTCCGCAGTCGGCACAGGAACCTTTTTGAATTCCATCAGTGAGGGCTCACTGGATGTCAGATCAACTGTTTCCGTTGTGTCCACAGCTTCTTTGGTTTCTGTCGGTTGTTGGGCGGCTTCGCATTCTAGATTTTTAGCGTCGCTTGCAATCATGCTTTCGAATGTCGCCTCTGGTTGAGGGAGGACAGAGGCGTCAGGTGCAACCGGCTGGGACCCGGCCATTTTCACCGAAGGTTCGGTTGGCGGGGGAGGGATTGCACCGGCCGGCAGGCCGTCCACGGGTTCTGCCTCATCATCTATCAGCTGTACGTCCAGTTCGGCGCCTTCAAAGAAATCCTGCTGACTTTCAAAGGAAGCTACAGATCCTGCTGGGGCGCTGGCACTGCTGTGAGGCGCGGCAGGCGGCTCGGGAGCCGCAGCGTTTGGCATGTCCATAGGCATGTCCATCTGCGCCGTCCCTTGCGCCTTTGGGGGCCGCGTGGAGGGTGCGGTTTGCTCCGCGCTGTGGGCCGCATGCGACTGAGGAGCAACAAGACGGTCCGCTTCAGGTGTTGGCGATGCAACAGGTCGCTCTTGCGTTGTCGGTTGGGATCCCGCTTGGGCGACGACCGCGTTCGGCGCTGGCGCATTTTGGGGCTGTGTGGCTCCTGTTTCAACTTGTGCTGAAATGGCTGGCGGGGCGGTATCCGTCCGGGCATAGGGCGACGCCAGAGGCATCTGTTGCGGTGCAGCCGCTGTGACAGGTTCAGGGGATGACTCTGTAACTGCTTGGGGAGCTGAAGGCGCAATCTCAACCTTGTCAGACGCGGCGAAAAGCGGTTCGTCTTCAGGCCTAGGTATGTCAGCGTGTTGGGGTGCAGTTACGGGTGGTTTCTGTGCCGTTTGTTGTTGCGCGCCTACCGCGGCAGTTGTGGCGTCAATAGGGACGGCGGGCGTGCTTTGTGGGCGAAGAGACTGCGGCTGTGCGGGGGCAATCGGTGATTGCGTTGCAACTTCCGCTGACGCGGTTGGTGCCGTGGCCCGCGGTTGAACAGCGGATTGCGTCGGTGCCGAGGTCGCCCGCGGTGCAGGGGCAGGACTTGGCGACGCG
>SPLB01000376.1 GCA_004566265.1 Paracoccaceae bacterium
ACAAAACGACCACACAGTGCATTGGGCTATCGCCCACCAGCGCCAGAAGCCACGATCACGCTGGAACACGGGCCAATCATGCACTAACAATCAAATTGGACCAGTCAGATAAGGCTGCTCACTCTTTCCACTTATCCGGCCGCGTCTTGCGAAAGAAGCCCAGTATGGTTTCTGTGAACTGATTGAAAGTGACGTAATGCCGATTGTGTATCACCCATTTGTGCATCATACCCCAATGACGCTCAATCGGGCTCAGGTGAGGCGCGTTGTCCACGAAGACATGAACGGCTGTCATTGCCGGGTTGTTGCGTTCCAGCTTTTCCTGCATCTGTTTTGTCGTCTCAGCGTTGATCTTCTCACCCGAGACAAAGGTGAACTGGAAGGTCTCAAGGTCGAGTGTTCCCTGTACGTTGAGCCGCTTGCGCCCTGATGACGCTTTCAAAGCGGGGTCTTTTTTCCCTTTGGGAGCCAGCCATGGGCGGGGCGACTTTGACGCTCTGGGTGGACCGCATCGGAAAACACAACCATCTCGTCTTGCGCAAGGCTTTGCATTGGGGCCTCAGAGCTCGCAATAAACGCAGCCTGTTCAGCTTCACTTCCTCGTGCGGACAGAAACCTTGGCTTTTTTTACTCAAACCCCAGACGGTGTATCAGCTTGGCCGCACCCGAAGAGCTGCAGATCCCGCCAAATTCAGCCAAAATATGAGCTCAGACCGCATCGACATTGCGCGCAGGCTGTTCGCTGAAAGGATCCTTTACAGCTTATTATTGATCCACCGTCAAAGGCCCCGGACGTTGTCTGTAATCCTTTAGGCTGAAAAACGACAGCCCTCGCCCGCAACAGCAAAACGCAAATCCATCAAAATAGTAGGTCCTATATCAAAATCTCGCAGACCAGAGCGGAACCATATCCTGAAGCCAACAGTAGAGACGCACGTGCCGGTTTCAAAACCAGGGCAACAACCTTGCGACGGCGGCAAATGGCTTCAAGCGCAGCGCGTTGCTCGTCAGTCAGGGAAATCGTTTTTGATGGCTTTTCGTTCATTCCGTCAGGATGCAAAAGCCCAAACCTTTGCCACGCGACAAGTCGTCTCAATCCCACAGAAGAAATCAGGTCAATGCGGTCGTAACAGTATACAAAATAATCGCCCGGAGAGTTCCAGGCCCGAGCGCGTCCCAACGGTCCTTCCTGCTCGAGGTTAAATCTCTCGGCGCATCCCTGCCGCGGTCATCGCCAAAACGCTCAGGAAAGAGAACTCGTCAAGACGTGGCAGTTCAATGCGTGATCGATCAAAACCGCACTCGGCCCTTCTTAGGCTCAAAAACCAGGCGCTCAATGCGCAGTGGCATTGCGCTGTGTTTCCTCACGCGCCACAGGTTTCTGTCCTTACAAAACGGACCGGCGCCCTTTTGGCTGAGGCCATTTGATGGCAGGTAAACATAAGGTTAATAGGAGATGGTTAACGCTGGCGGCGAATGTCAGCTTCCAAGGATTCTGCGCACATAGTTGCGCGTTTCTTTGTACGGCGGCACACCACCATATTTTCGCACTGCCTGCGGCCCCGCATTGTAGGCAGCCAGCGCCAGGCGCCAAGAGCCAAACGTGCGGTACTGCTGCGAAAGATACTTTGCGCCTCCGCTCAGGTTTTCTGTTGGAACATGCGGGTTCACGCCAAGACTCTCTGCCGTCTTCGGCATCAATTGCGCCAATCCCAAAGCCCCTTTGTGAGACTTCGCAGTTGGGTCCCAGTTACTTTCCTGTTGGATCAGACGCAAGAACAGGTCCTCGGGAATGCCGTGGCGACGCGCGGCCTGACGGGCCATCTCAAGGTATTCCCCACGGTACGCCCCGACATAGCGTGGCGCGGTCTCAGGCAGGAAACGCTCTGGGCGCAGACGCTCCGAATCCCGGTATTGCGACGCCGCCCGCGTATCCAGAAACTTTGTTTTGTCGACAAACAATTTTCGACTGGTGCCATTTTGAAAAAGCGTGTCCGCCTGCACCGACGACACGTGAAGGCACGCGCATAGCCCGACCGCCATCACTCCCATCCAATACCCCTTCATCTTGCCCCTCGTTCCTCGGCACTCCATTTCGCACTCCGTACCCGTATATAGAAATTTAACCGGTTGCAAAAACCCCTAGAAGTTCTCAGGTTCCCGGCTTAAAGGAGAACTTCCAAAGACCTGACAGCCGTATCCCAATACTCTGTGGTCTCAGCCCGATGTGGGGTTTAGGGTGGGCGTCGAGCCGCTCGGGATTCGGACGTTCCCCGGACCCACAGCGGATGCTGGAAAAATCCAGTCAAAACCAGACAAGAGACAAAGGACACCGATTCCATGGCCGGTTCACTGAACAAAGTAATGCTCATCGGAAACCTCGGCCGCGACCCCGAGGTCCGGACCTTCGGGAATGGCGGCAAAGTGTGCAACCTGCGCATTGCAACCTCCGAAACCTGGAAAGACCGCAACACCGGTGAACGCCGCGAAAAAACCGAATGGCATTCAGTCGCAGTTTTCAACGAAGGC
>SPLB01000070.1 GCA_004566265.1 Paracoccaceae bacterium
AATAGGACCTCGCAAAATGGCCGACACTGACGTCAGTGATATTGAGCATCTGATTGCAATGATGGCAAAACTGCCGGGCCTTGGGCCGCGATCTGCGCGCCGTGCCGTGTTGCATATGATCCGCAAACGCGCGCTGGTACTGACGCCCCTTGCGGAGTCGATTGGGCGCGTAGCCGAGACCGCGCGCGAATGCCTGAACTGTGGCAATGTCGGGACCTCGGACATCTGCGGCATCTGCGCCGATGAAACCCGCGCCAATGGCGAGATTTGCGTGGTCGAGGATGTCAGCGATCTCTGGGCGATGGAGCGCTCCGGCGTATTCAAAGGGCGCTATCACGTTCTGGGTGGCACACTATCGGCGCTCGATGCGGTGCGCCCTGAAGACCTGCGCATTCCGCGTCTGGTTGACCGCGTTGCAGCCGAGGCCGTGAGTGAAGTCATCTTGGCGCTCAACGCCACCATCGACGGGCAAACCACAGCGCATTACATTGCAGATCAGTTGGGGGGGCAGGTCAGGCTGACATCTCTGGCACAGGGCGTGCCGGTTGGGGGCGAACTTGACTACCTCGACGATGGCACCATCAGCGCCGCCATGATGGCTCGCAAGGAAATCTAGCCTCTCCATGTGTTCCGTTTGGCTGGGCCAAACGGCCGAAGGGCTCCCGCCCGTCGTTCGATCATCAAGGATGATCGCCTCCCGTTGGGCCGAGCAGCGCACCTTTGGCGCGCTGCGGTTGTTTAAATTGGCCACTGTTGCGTGAAACTTTTGCCTCAAACGGTACCGCGCCGCGCCAAAGGCGCGGCGCCATGCCCAACCAATCAACGCGCAGCTCTGCTGCGGGGGCGTTTGGACGGGAGCCAACTCTCCTTTGCAACGGCAGCGTATTGCTCAGCCATAGAACTCAGTTAACCCGTTTTGCACAGCCCACAGCGCCTCATCCGTCACGTCGCGGTGCAAAACCATTCGAATGGGCCCAGCGTAACCTGCCGCGATCAGCACACCCTGCTTCGCCAGATGCGCGCCAAGCCGCGCATTCACCGGGCTGTCCGGCGTGAAAAACACCATATTGCTGTCCTGCTCGACCGCGCCAGCGCCTAGGCCGCGTAGAATGCCCGCGAGCGCCTCGGCTCTTGCGTGATCTGCGGCAAGACCCGTCACATGATGTTCAAGCGCATGCAGACCCGCTGCAGCGAGGACACCCGCTTGCCGCAAGCCCCCGCCCAGCATCTTGCGCCAGCGACGCGCACGGGCGATGAACTCGACCGGCCCCAGCAGGACCGATCCGACCGGCGCCCCCAAACCTTTGGACAGACACACCGAGACCGTGTCGAAGGGCGCGGTGACCTCATCCGCATCACGGCGCAGTGCGGTGGCTGCATTAAACAGACGCGCACCATCGAGATGCAACGCGAGCCCCGCTGCGCGACCCGCTGTCACGGCACGTTCAATGCGCGCAAGGCTCACCGCCTTGCCATTATGCGTGTTCTCAAGGCTCAGCAGACGGCTCACAGGATGGTGGCTATCGTCTTCTTTCACGGCCGCAGAAATGGCCGCAGGCTCCAGCCCGCCATCCGCTGCCACCTCCAGGGGATCCATTACAATCCCACCCAGCACTGAGGCCCCACCGGCCTCATATTTGAACACATGGTAGCCGCGCCCGGTGATCACCTCTTCGCCACGCCCGCAATGGGACAGCATCGCCACCAGATTGCTCTGCGTACCCGAGGGTAGGAACAAACCGGCCTCCTTGCCCAGACGCTCTGCCAAGGTGATCTCCAATCTCGCAACAGTTGGATCATCCCCCGTGACGTCATCGCCGACCTCGGCCGCAGCCATGGCCGCGCGCATGGCTGCGTCAGGCCGGGTCACCGTGTCGCTGCGCAGATCGCAGATCACCGCCCCTGTGGGCGCACTGGCTTTGGCGTATTGGTTCATGGTGGCGCTCCTTGACGCGAATTTGGAAAACTTGACGCAACCTTAGGTCAGCCAGACCTCCATCCGCGACCGCTAAAATGTACTCCGCACGCTTTCTGCCCGCTGCTGGGATCTGCGACCGCACAGCCTCGCAGCTTGCGCGCGCGGTCGTCTTAGGAAAGACTGCACGCCAAACCAAGAGGGCAGATATGACAGCACAGACGTCCCAGATCGCCAACCGCTATAGCCGCTTTGCCATGACGGAGGCCGCCAGCCACGCCCCAGCCTACGAGGCTTTGGCCCTGGCGATGGCCGCATCGCTAAGCAGACTGTCGTTTCTGGCACAGCTGCCCACAGCGCGGCAACAGCCGAATCTCTTTCTTGCCGCCCTGCGCCATGTGACGGGACGGGTGATCGCGCCTCAGGAGCTGGACGATATTCTGTCAGACCATGGCGCGGAAATTGCCGCCGTTATGCGCAGCCGCACCACCCAGACCAATGAGCCTGCCCGCTGCGCGACACTGCTGCCGGCCCTTGCACAGATTGCCGCCCAGACCCACGGCCCCATCGCCCTGATAGAGGTTGGCGCCTCTGCTGGTCTGTGCCTTCTGCCTGATGCCTATGGCTACGACTGGGGGCGCGCAACCCTGCCCGCGCCCGCGCCGCATGCCCCGGTGTTTTCCTGCGAGGCTTCACCAGAAACACCGCTGCCGCAACAGCGCCCCGAGATCATCTGGCGCGCTGGATTGGATCTGAATCCGCTCGACCTTCATAACCCAGAGGACATAGGCTGGCTCGAAACCCTTGTCTGGCCGGGACAGGAGGCGCGCCTGGCGCGATTGCAGGCTGCTATATCCGTTGCCAAGGCCACGCCCCCACGCGTTGTTGCAGGCGACCTGACCCGGGATCTTGCCCTGCTCATGCAGGAGGCCCCGCGCGATGCAACGCTTGTTGTCTTCCACACTGCCGTATTGACCTACGTCCAGGATCAGGCAGCGCGGGACCGGTTTGCACAAGAGATGCTCAAGGCGCAAGCCATCTGGCTCAGCAATGAGGGCCTCGGCGTGTTCCCGCAGTTCGCCGGAGCCGAGGCCACGCGCCACCCGGACAAATTCCTGCTTCTGAAGAACGGCCAGCCGCTTGCCCGCACCGGCCCACATGGGCAATCCCTTGACTGGATTGAACACGCAGGCTGAGACACCGCGTCTATGCGCGCCCAATTTTTTGGCAAGCCCCTTGCGCCGCGGCGCATTTGCATGATTGAATTTGACTAGATGGTCAAACAATTGGACTGATCTGAGCACAACGGCTGGACCTACTCCGCGGGTAGGACCTGACCTCATGTGGAGACAGATGAACACTCGGCCGTCCTTTTCACAAAGGCTCCGGCCTTACAGAGAAAGGATCTCGCGATGCACGGCGCGTTCTCGGAAAACGATCTCAGCGATGTTATTGCCGCCGACAAGGCCCATGTTTGGCACCATCTGGTGCAGCATAAACCGTTCGAAACCTCGGACCCCCGCATAATTGTCGAAGGCAAAGGCATGCGCGTCTGGGACCAGAACGGCAAAGAGTGGCTGGACGCGGTCTCTGGTGCGGTTTGGACCGTCAACGTCGGCTATGGTCGCGAAAGCATTGCCAAGGCGGTTCACGATCAAATTCTGAAAATGAACTACTTCGCACAGGCCGCAGGCTCCGTGCCCGGTGCGGTGTTTGCGGAAAAGCTTATTGAGAAGATGCCCGGCATGTCCCGCGTGTACTATGTGAACGCAGGCTCTGAGGCGAACGAGAAAGCCTTCAAATTGGTGCGCCAGATTGCGCACAAGAAATACGGCGGCAAGAAAACCAAGATCCTTTATCGTGACCGCGACTATCACGGCTCCACGCTGGCAACCATGTCCGCAGGCGGTCAGGACGAACGCAATGCACAATATGGCCCCTTCGCACCAGGGTTTGTGCGCGTGCCCCATTGCATGGAATACCGCAAGCACGAACTTGGCCCGGAGCTGGCCGCCCTGTCGGGGCGCGCCTTCGGCATTGCCTGTGCCAATGAGATCGAAAAGGTCATCCTGCGCGAAGGCCC
>SPLB01000377.1 GCA_004566265.1 Paracoccaceae bacterium
CACAAGGATCACCTTACCGCCGCGCGCCATGACCTCCTGCATGTTCGACACGGTCTTTTCAAACAGGCTGTCGCGCGGCGCCATCACCACCACAGGCACCTTTTCGTCAATGAGCGCGATGGGGCCGTGTTTCAGTTCGCCACTGGCGTAGCCTTCGGCGTGAATATAGCTGAGCTCTTTCAGCTTCAGCGCGCCTTCAAGCGCCAGCGGATAGAGCACCCCACGGCCAAGGAAAATAATATCCTGCGCCTTGGCGAGATCCCGCGCAGCGTCTTTGATTTGAGCGTCCAGCGACAGGCACTGGTGAATCAGGCCGGGCAGGGCGCGCAGATTTTCTGGCAGACCTTCTGGCAGCGAATGACCACGCTGCTGGGCGGCTTTGATCGCCATCATCAGAAGGATTGCAAGCTGGCAGGTAAAGGCCTTCGTCGAGGCCACGGAGATCTCGGGGCCTGCATGAAGCGGCAGCACTACATCGCTTTCGCGCGCGATGGAGCTTTCCTGGACATTCACAAGACCGACGATCTGAGACGCCTTGCCTTCCATATAGCGCAGCGCCGCGAGCGTATCGGCGGTTTCGCCCGACTGGCTGACAAAGAGGCCCATTGTGTTCGGGGAGACCGGTGGTTCGCGGTAGCGAAATTCGGATGCCACGTCGACTTCGACCGGCATGCGTGCGATTTGCTCGAACCAGTATTTCGCTACGAGGCATGCGTAATAACCGGTGCCGCAGGCAACCATGGTCAGACGGTCTATATTGGTAAAGTCGAGGTTCTCCGGCAGATGCCGGCCTTCCTCGCTGCCCATATAGGCGCGCAGGGCGCGGTCAATCGAAACCGGCTGCTCTGCGATTTCTTTCGCCATGAAGTGCTTGTGACCGCCTTTGTCGACGCGGGCTGCTTCCAGTTCGATCTTGCGTTTTTCGCGGTTCGCAAGATTGCCCTTGTTGTCGAAAATTTCGAGGCTCGTGCGCGTCAGGATGGCAAAATCGCCTTCCTCCAGATAGGTGATCTGGTCGGTGAACGGGGCAAGCGCCAGCGCGTCAGAGCCGACGAACATTTCGCCTTCGCCGTGACCGATCGCCAGCGGGGAGCCCTTGCGGGCGGCGATCATCAGATCGTCTTCTCCGCCAAACAGGAACGCCAGCGCAAATGCACCCTCCAGCCGACCAACGGTTTTTTGTGCGGCTTCAGCCGGGGCCAGACCTTCGCGGATGTAATGTTCGCACAAAAGGGCCACGGTTTCCGTGTCTGTGTCGGTTTCAAAGTCGATGCCTGCCGCGCCCAGTTCAGCGCGCAAGTCTTTGAAGTTCTCAATGATCCCGTTGTGCACAACCGCAACACAGCCCGCACGGTGCGGGTGGGCGTTGGTTAGAGTGGGGGCGCCATGGGTGGCCCAGCGGGTGTGACCAATGCCAGATTTGCCGGCCAGCGGTTCATGAACCAGAAGGTCTGACAGGTTCACCAGCTTGCCCACTGCACGGCGACGCGCAAGCGTGCCGGTGTTCACAGTGGCAATACCCGCGCTGTCATAGCCGCGATATTCAAGCCGCTTCAGAGCTTCGACCAGGATGGGGGCAACCTCATTGTTGCCAAGAACGCCTACAATACCACACATGAGTTCTTACCCTTTGGGCTGGCGGGCTTTCTTCGCGCGCAGCATATCCATCAGCTTGCGCGCGCGGCCCGGTTTATTTGTCTGTTCGGTGCGGGCAATAGCCAAAGCGCCATCTTCCACATTTTTGGTGATCACCGCGCCTGTGGCTGTCAGCGCCTCGTGACCAACGCGCACAGGCGCAACCAGCAGGGTGTTGGAGCCGATAAAAGCGCCGCGTCCGATCTCGGTGCGGTGTTTCATCACCCCATCATAGTTGCAGGTGATGGTGCCTGCGCCAATGTTCGTTTTCTCTCCCACCGAAGCATCACCAATGTAGGACAGGTGATTTACTTTTGCCCCTTCGGCGACTTCGGCGTTTTTGATTTCCACAAAGTTGCCAATGTGGGTGTCCTCTGCCAGCTCTGCACCGGGGCGCAGGCGGGCGTAGGGCCCAACTTTGGCGCCACGGCTGACATGGCATCCCTCGAGATGGGAAAACGCTCGGATCAGCGCGCCGCTTTCCACGGTCACACCGGGACCAAAGACCACATTGGGCTCAATCACCGTGTCCCGACCAATGATGGTGTCAAAGGCAAGGTAGACCGTTTCAGGAGCCATCAGAGTCACGCCCAGATCCAGCAGGTCCGCACGGGCGCGCTGTTGGAAAACCGCGTCCGCCGCCGCCAAATCCGAACGGGAATTCACACCCAGGGTTTCGGCTTCGTCGCAGGACACGGCAGTGGTGCGCAGGTCTTCGCCACGTGCGATTTCAACCAGATCGGTTAGATAGTATTCGCCATTGGCGTTTTCATTCCCAACCTTTTCGAGCAGGCGGAACATGGTTTCCGCATGGCAAGCCATCAGGCCGGAATTGCAGAAAGAAATCGCGCGGGTGGCTTCATCCGCGTCTTTGAATTCCACGATCCGCTCAAGACTGTCACCGTCCATTACAAGGCGGCCATAGCGGGCGGGGTCGGCGGCGTCGAAGCCGAGGATCACCAGATCCGCACGGCCGCGGGCGGCGATCATGCGTTCGAGGGTGTTTTCCGACACAAAAGGTGTATCGCCATACAGAACCACAAGATCGCCTTTGAAATCCGCCAGCGCCTTGCGCGCCTGCAAAACAGCGTGGCCGGTGCCCAACTGTTCGGTCTGCAGCACAACGGTTGCGTCCTCGTCAATGTCGGCCACCGCCTTGCGCACCTGATCGGCCTCGTGACCGGCAACAATAATGGTCTTTTCCGGCATCAAGGCACGGCCTGCCACCATGGCATGTTCCAGCATCGGCGCTTGGGCGATGGGGTGGAGAACCTTGGGCAGATCGGAGTTCATCCGGGTTCCTTTTCCGGCGGCCAGGATGACGAGGGCGATGCTCATAATGATTTCTCTTTGAGTTTTGTTGTGCCCCGTTTTATCCGCTAACAGGGGGCGTGCAAGGCTTTGCACCATAAACTTCGGTTGCGGATTGCAACAAATTCGAGCGGGAACCCGCCGAGAAAGGGACAGATGCGCACGGTTATCTTTGATTTGGACGGCACGCTTGCGGACACATCCGGTGATTTGCTGGCGGCGGCAAACCATTGTTTTCGCGCTATGGGGCTAGGTGATGTGCTGACCGAAGCCGATGCCGGCGTGGCGCTGCGAGGCGCCAAGATGATGCTAACCACTGGGCTGACACGTTTGGGACAGATGTCCGATGCCACCGTGGAAGAATATTACCCCGTTCTGCTGGAGGCCTACGGCGACGCCATCGACACGCATACAGTGATGTATCCCGGCGCGATAGAGGCGGTGGAGGCGCTGAAAGCCATGGGCTATGGCGTTGGTATCTGCACCAATAAACCCGAGGGGCTGGCGGAAACACTGATGAGCCGTCTTGGAGTGCGTGACGCATTTGCGTCGCTCGTGGGGGCGGACACGCTGCCGGTGCGCAAACCTGATCCCGAACCGTTGTTCGAGGCCGCGCGGCGTGCCGGTGGTGTGCCAGAGGCCTGTGTGCTCATTGGCGACAGCGACACAGACCGCAGAACCTCGGCAAATGCAGGCGTGCCGTCTGTGCTGGTGACCTTTGGTCCTTCAGGCGAAGACATGGCCGCGCTGCAACCCGAAGCGCTGCTGGATGTCTATTCCGATTTGCCCTCCGTGGTGGAGCGCCTGATCGGTCGCAACTGACGGTTAGTCAATGGGCGTGGTGATCAGGTCAAAGAAGGCGCCAAGCCCGCCGTTTTCCAGCCCGTCCACAGCAGCCTCAATTGCCGCGGTGCGCTCGGCTCCGACTACGGGAACGGCGTATTTGTAGAATTTCTCACGCAGTTCCCCAGAGGTCGGTGGTGCGGTTGGATCCCAGCGGGGCTCTATATAGTCGCCTTTCAGAACGCGCCCATCCCGCAGCACCAGATCGACTTTGGCATAGCGACGCAGCGGGAAAGCGGCGTTGGCGTGATCGCTCTCGTGCAGAACCATCGCGTTCGACAGGCGCAGGATCTCCGGATCAAACAGCGCCTCATCTGCAATGTCCGCAGGGGTCACATCGCCGCGCACCAGCGCGACTGCGCAGGGGAAGGACGTGGAATACTGTGCCTCATCCGTTGCTTGGGGGGCGCTTGTCGCAAGGCGAATGCTCTCGTGGAAAGTGGTGACCTCGATCCGCTCCACCTGATCGGACGTGAGCCCATGCGCGCGACGATGGGCCAGCACGCCTTCGATCGGGGGCTGCGCCCAGCGGCAAACGGGGTAGGGTTTGTAATACTGCTCCAGCGCAAACCACCGTTCGCCAAGGTCGGCCCAGTGATCCGGGGTTTGCTCCACGATCAGCGCCGGCGCGCCGGAAAATCCCGCCCGCGCCAGATCAACCGCAGACGCCCCCGCCATAGCACCCCATCCCGCGCCGTCCTTCAGCATCGACGGATGATCAATGAGCCGCATCATCTGGCTGCGTGGGCCATAGAATTCTGCGATCCCCACCGCGTGGCGGATCTGCTCGGGGGGGAGGCCTGCAAGCAGCCCGGCCACACGTGCCCCGGCCACCGCGCCCCAACTGCCGGAGGTGTGATAATCCGGCGCGGTTGCGTGCTGCGCCATGGCGGCACGGGCACCAAACTCGTACCCAAGGACCAGCGCCTGTAGAAGCTCTTCGCCGGTGCTGCCCTGTTGATATGCGGTGGCAAAGGCGACCGGCATCATCGGGGCCGCAATATGCCCCTTGGCCAGATTGAACCCATCATGCGCATCCAGGCTGTCGATCGTTGTGCCTGCCGCCAGGCTGTACCC
>SPLB01000378.1 GCA_004566265.1 Paracoccaceae bacterium
CCGCGAAAGAGACCGAAACGTGCTTAGGTTCATTTTTTCCTTTTTTGGTTCCATCTTCAGCACCTTGACGCTTGGAATTGCCATGGCTGCCTTGTCTGTTGGGGCGATTTTCTGGGTGTATGGGCGGGATCTGCCAAGTCACGAAAGTCTGGCGCAGTACCAGCCGCCAACCATCAGCCGGATTTATTCCGGTGAAGGGCAGCTGATCGATGAATTTGCAAAGGAACGGCGCCTGTTTACACCATCCGAGGAAATGCCGGATCTGGTAAAGCAAGCCTTCATCTCCGCTGAGGACAAGAATTTCTATGTCCACAAAGGCTATGACGCGCGTGGTATTGTCGCCGCTGCTGTACAAGCGGTGCAAAGCCGAGGGCGCAATGTGCGCGGGGCGTCCACCATCACCCAGCAGGTGATGAAAAACTTTCTTCTATCTGGTGACCGTCAGGCAGAGCGAAAAATAAAAGAGATCATTCTGGCCACCCGGCTTGAGAAAACGCTGAGCAAAGAAAAGATTCTCGAGTTGTACCTCAACGAGATTTTTTTGGGCCAAAACTCTTACGGGGTAACAGCGGCTGCACAGACCTATTTTAACAAAACGCTGGATGAGCTGAGCCCGCATGAAGCTGCGACGCTGGCTTCCATGCCCAAAGCGCCGTCGGATTTCCATCCGGTGCGCCGCAAGGAGCGCCTGTTAGAGCGTCGCAATTATGTGCTCGAAGAGATGAAGGAGAACGGATACATCACGGATGCGATTTACGTCTCGGAGGTCGCACAGCCGCTGCGGTCCGTGCAGAATGGCGATTTTCCGGCTTTCCGCACCTCCCTGCCGCCGCGTGATTACTTTACAGATGAGATCCGTCGTCAGTTGTCCGGCGATTTTGGTGAGGGCGAGTTTTTTACGGGCGGTTTAACAATTCGCGCCACAATCGACCAAGAGATGCAGTTCGAGGCTGCGTTGGCTATGCGGAAAGGTCAAGAGAACTTTGATCGTTCGCGTCAGATCTGGCGCGGAACCGGTCTGACAGTTGACGACGTTGACCTGCAGGACGAGGCGGCATGGCGCAATGCGCTCGCCGATGCGGATGTGCCGCGCGATATTGTGACCGAAGAGGGTAAATGGCTCCCGGCAGTCGTTTTGAATGTCGCAGATCAAAGCTTGACGCTTGGTATTCAGAATTTTGACGGAAAGGGCATCGTTCCGCGCTCTGATATCAAATGGATGAAGGGCAATTTTTTCGACAACTTCACGCCCGGCGACGTGATTCTTGCCATGCAGGTTGAGGATCATTGGTCGGTGCGCCAGGTTCCAGAAGTGCAGGGCGGTTTCGTCGCCATGGATGTTAACACCGGCCGTGTGATCGCCATGCAGGGCGGTTTCTCGTATCAGGCAAGCGTCTTTAACCGCGCGACGCAGGCTCGCCGTCAACCCGGGTCGAGCTTCAAGCCCTTTGTCTATGCTGCAGCGCTTGACAGTGGATACAGCCCGGCAACCATAGTTATTGACGCCCCGATCGAGATCGACACACCGCAGGGTCTATGGCGTCCCAAGAACTCTTCTAATAAATTTTACGGCCCCACGCCGCTGCGCACAGGTATCGAGCAGAGCCGCAACCTGATGACCATTCGTCTGGCGCAAGAGGTCGGCATGCCTGTGGTTGCGGGATATGCAGAACGTTTTGGTGTTTATGACAACATGGGCACCTTCCTTGCGAACTCGCTTGGTTCTGAAGAAACGACCCTGTACAAAATGGTGGCGGCCTATGCGATGTTCGCCAATGGCGGCGAGCGCGTAGAGCCGACGCTGGTGGACCGGATCCAAGACCGCTTCGGACGCACGATCTACCGTCACGATGAACGGGATTGCACTGATTGCAGCAGCCCGGATCTGCCACAGGGACAAGCGCCAAAGATCGTGACGCATCGCGAGCGGGTGATGGACCCGGTCACTGCTTACCAGCTGACGTCAATGATGAAGGGCGTTGTTGATCGCGGTACTGCGGCCAGCGCCATTGACCTGCCGGTCCCAGCTGCTGGTAAAACCGGCACCACCAATGACAGCCGAGATGCATGGTTTGTCGGCTTTACGTCCAATATCGTGGCCGGGTGTTACTTTGGCTATGACCAGCCGCGCCCGATGGGGCAAGGCGCTTATGGCGGCACGCTTTGCGGGCCGGTTTTCCAGCAGTTCATGACCAAAGCAACCGAGAAATTCGGCGGTGGCCCCTTTGCCGTGCCACCCGGTGGACAGTTCATCAAGATTGACCGCTTTACCGGTGGACGCCTGCCCGCCGAGGCCAGCGGCGACTTTGTGGTTGCAGAATATTTCCGCGATGGTGAGGAGCCGATTTTTGGTCTGACCTATGATGGTGGCTTCGCAGTGGGCTCAAACCTGCCGCTTGTCGAAGAAGCTGAACAGGCAGGGCGGCGTGTGACAACTTCGTCAGGGGGAACCGCCGTTCTGGGGCCGAAAGCGAATTTTGGTACCATTAGTTCGGGTGGGTTGTACTAGCGCAATCCCACTTTGGGGCTCGGCCGCCTTTTTGCAGCGATTTGATCGGAGCCGTGCTTGCCCGTGACGCAGAGGTGGTTTATTCACACGGTCTGAACAAAGTGACAGGACTTGCCCCATGCGCGCCGAAATCCAGAATATCGTTGCCGAAATCGAGAACTCCCTGAATTTGCTTGAGCAGCGCCTGGACTGGGAAACGGCGGAGTTCCGTCTGGAAGAGTTTAACGCGCGCGTGGAAGATCCCAACCTTTGGGACGACGCAGCGGCCGCACAAAAATTGATGCGCGAGCGCCAGTCTTTGGTTGATGCCATCGATACTTATAAATCCATCAAACAGGATCTGACGGACAGTATTGACCTGATCGAACTGGGGGAAATGGAAGAAGACGAAGAGGTTGTCAGTGAGGCGGAGGAGGCACTTAAAGTGCTGAAAGAAACCGCAGCCAAGAAAGAGCTCGAAGCGCTTTTGGATGGGGAAACCGACCCAAATGACGCCTTTTTGGAAATCAAGGCAGGCGCAGGCGGAACCGAGGCCTGCGACTGGGCCTCCATGTTGGCACGGATGTATCTGCGCTGGGCAGAAAGCCGCGGTTTTGAGGTCGATCTGCAGGAAGAGCAGGCGGGTGCTGAAGCAGGCATAAAATCTGTGACCTATCAAATTAAAGGCCACAACGCTTATGGTTGGCTGAAATCCGAGAGCGGGACCCACCGGCTGGTGCGGATTTCGCCGTTTGGAAAAGGAACCCGCGAGACGTCCTTCGCGGCTGTTGGTGCCTATCCGGTGATCGATGACAATATTGAGATTGAGGTAAACCCGGCTGATATTCGGATCGACACCTATCGGTCGTCCGGTGCCGGTGGTCAGCACGTCAACACCACCGACTCGGCTGTGCGGATCACACACGCACCGACCGGCATTGTCGTGACCTCATCCGAGAAGTCACAGCACCAAAACCGTGACATCGCCATGAAAGCTCTGAAGTCGCGCCTGTATCAATTGGAGCTTGACCGTCGCAATGCCGAAGTCAATGCGCTGCACGAAGCCAAAGGTGACGCAGGCTGGGGCAACCAGATCAGATCTTACGTGATGCAGCCCTATCAGATGGTGAAAGACCTGCGCACAAATCATGAGACAGCCGATACCAAGGGCGTTCTGGATGGGGATCTGGATGAGTTCATGGCCGCTACATTGGCCCTTAAGGTGGCAGGCAAGTCTCGCGCAGATGCTCAGGGTGAGGACTAAACGACCCTTTTTGCGATATGCCTCGATGCCTCCATCGCGAAGATCTCCGACATGCTGCCGATTGAACGGCTGCGCCACTGTCAGGGTGTCAGCCCCAGAGTGTATCGTGCTGTCCGCAATCGCCCGCTCAGTTAAAACCAGCGAAAAGACATGCCGGTCCGTGATCACATTCGCGACCAGTTCGTACTGTCTTTGGGCCGCTATGGTCGCCCACGCATGACAAAGGACCTGAAGGAGCTGGGACGTCAGGTGGGGCATCGCCCTGTCGGCAGACTGACGAAAGAGAATGGTATTCAGGTGAAGCAGAACAAGAAGATCATGGCGACGACGGACGGCAATTACTGCCTCAATGTAGCGGCGCACTTGTTGAACCTCGACGTCCATGCAGCTGCGCCCAATCAGAAATAGGCGGGCGACATCAGCTATGTGTGGCCCGAGATGGGGGCTCTACCTGGCTAACTTGTAGTGGTTCCGATGAGATCCGACAGTTGGCCGTTTTTCCGGTGGCGGCTGTCAGGTCAAGTTCTGTTCACAACCTTTTCCTGCCATATTTCTTTCCCGTGGACCACAGTTCCGATGGGTGTTCTGCCGCAACACATTTTGCCCTGATGCGTGCGCTCGTGGTTGTAATGATGCAGCCATTCATACA
>SPLB01000002.1 GCA_004566265.1 Paracoccaceae bacterium
GTTGAAGAAAAGCACGTACCCTTCTTCAAGACAGGTAAGCTGTTGCGCGACCGTATGAACGGAAAAGAAGAGTAAGAATGCGGTACATTCGTTATGCTGTCTTGGCGGTTCTGGCGTTCGGGCTCATTTCTGTATGCCTTGCAAATCGAGGTTTTGTTGACATTAAACTGCTGCCTGATGCACTTGCGGAACTTGCGGGTATGAACCCGAAAATTTCGCTGCCGCTGTTTGTAATTGTGCTGGCCGGTGTGGCCATTGGTTTAGCCATTGGATACGTGATGGAATATCTGCGCGAAGCCAAGCATCGCCGTGAGGCTCGTGTTCAACGCGGTGAAGCGCGCAAGCTGTCGCGTGAAGTTAAGAAGCTCAAAAAGCAGAAAAACGAAGGCAAGGATGAAGTCCTCGCGCTGCTTGAAGACGCGACCTGATCATGACAAAGATACGTGCTAAGATTTGCGGTGTGAAAACACCGCAGGATGTTTCTGTTTGTGCCAAAGCCGGTGCGGCTTACGTGGGGTTCAACTTTTTCGCTAAATCACCGCGCTTTGTTGATATTTCAACTGCGGCGCAGCTTGCCATAGGTGCGCCGGTGGGGTTGGCCAAGGTCGCGCTGGTGGTGAATTTTGACAACCACGCGCTGGATACGATCACCGAGGCGGTCCCATTGGATATGTTGCAGCTGCATGGTCAGGAAACACCTGAACGGGTGGCAGAGGTGCGGGCGCGTTATGGATTGCCGGTGATGAAGGTTTTGGGGATCTCTACGGCTGAGGACGTTGCCAAGATTAATCTCTATTCGCAAGTCGCTGATCAGATCCTGGTGGATGCCAAGGCCCCCAAGGATGCGGACCTGCCCGGTGGGAATGGCGTGTCCTTTGATTGGGACCTCTTGCGTGCCAAGAAATACTGGCAGTGTCCGTGGATGCTGGCGGGTGGCTTGAACCCTGAAAATGTAGCCGAGGCCGTCCGCGCCACCGGTGTGCGTCAGGTTGATGTGGCCTCAGGTGTCGAAAACGCGCCGGGAGTCAAGGATGCGGATCTAATTCGCGCTTTTGTCGCCAACGCACAAATGCACTCATGCTTCTGATCCATCGCAACAGACGCAGGCGGCGCACTGTGCGCTTCCTTTTTTTGAGCTGATAGACGCGGGCGACCATGCGCGCACGTTCAATCTGCAAGGAACTACGCGGCGGGACATCAGGAGGTGGGATAATGAAGATGATCAATGGCTTGCTCCAAAACTGAAAGCTCTTGACTATAGTGGTCTCGCACAATTGCTTTGTGCAGAGGTGTTTCTCGCAATCAGGTTTTCAGAAATGAAACAAAGTCCGAAGATTGATGATCTGGTCCTGTTTGTTCAAGTGGCGCAAGCTGGTGGCTTAGCGGGGGCCGTGCGCGAAAGTGGGATCAGTGCGGCAACGCTGTCGCGCAAGATGCAGGTCCTCGAACAGGACCTAGGCCGACACCTGTTTCTGCGTGGGCCACGTGGTTATGGTTTGACGTCTGATGGACGCATGCTTTTGGACGATCTGGCGGATCTGATGCCGCTCAAGAGCCGACTCTCCCAGATTTTGTATCGGGACCAGGCGCCCGAGGTGCGCATTACCGCCGGCAGCTGGACAGCGGCGTTTTTGGCGCGTCGGATTTCAGCGCAGCCGACATGGACGCCGGCCTTTGTGGAGGCAACAGCGCGCCTCGATATAGCGCGGCGTGGGGCGGATATCGGCATTCGCAACCAGCGTCCGGATCAGCCTTGGTTGGCGGCTCGGCGCACACGACAGATTGAGTATCGAGTGTATGCAAAATCCGCGGCAGTGCAGGGCTACGTTGCGCTTTCACATGATGTGATACAGCCGCCATCTGCCCGCTGGTTGCGGGATCATCACGGCGATGACATACGCGCCACTGCAGGCTCGGCGCGTCTGCTTGCCGATCTTGCGCTGGCCGGGGCTGGGCGCGTGATTTTGCCCTGCTTTGCCGCCGCTGATTTGCTCGACTTGCAGCCCGTCAGTGACCCGCTTCAGGACCTTGCGCATGAGGAATGGTTGGTCAGCCACCACGACGCGCGGCATGATCCGCCGGTGCGTGGGGCGCTTGAACAGATTGCCATGATCCTGACCAAGACTAAAACCTGACGTATTCACGGTTTCACTAGGTGCGAAAACGGGTTTCTTCCCGCCTCAATCGCCATTAGAAACGTGGCAACTGATGACGGAGACACCAATGGCCGAAGATCTTTTCAACAGCTTCATGAATGGCCCCGACGAACAGGGCCGGTTCGGCATCCACGGCGGCCGCTTTGTCAGCGAAACGCTGATGCCGCTGATCCTGAGCCTGGAGGAAGAATACGAGAAAGCCAAGGTAGACCCGAGCTTCTGGGCCGAAATGGACGATCTGTGGAAACACTATGTGGGTCGCCCCAGCCCGCTCTACTTTGCCGAACGCCTGACCGAACAGCTGGGCGGCGCAAAGATCTATATGAAGCGCGACGAGCTGAATCACACTGGTGCTCATAAGGTGAACAATGTGTTGGGCCAGATCCTGCTGGCGCGTCGCATGGGCAAAACCCGAATTATTGCTGAAACCGGTGCGGGTCAGCACGGTGTAGCCGCCGCGACTGTTTGCGCGAAGTTTGGCCTGAAATGCGTGGTCTATATGGGCGCGCACGATGTGAAGCGCCAAGCGCCGAACGTGTTCCGCATGCGTCTGCTGGGTGCAGAGGTGATCCCGGTAACATCTGGCCGTGGCACCCTGAAGGACGCGATGAACGACGCGCTGCGCGATTGGGTGACCAATGTGGCCGACACGTTCTATTGCATTGGGACCGTGGCAGGGCCCGCGCCCTATCCTGCAATGGTGCGCGACTTCCAGTCCATCATCGGCAAAGAGGTTCGCTGGCAGCTGGCAGAGCAGGAGGGCGAAGGCCGTCTGCCCGATACGGTGATTGCGGCGATCGGAGGTGGCTCCAACGCGATGGGCCTGTTTTATCCGTTTCTCGACGATAAATCCGTCAATATTATCGGCGTCGAGGCCGGTGGCAAAGGCGTCGACCAGAAAATGCAGCACTGCGCTTCGCTAACCGGTGGTCGCCCGGGAGTCTTGCACGGCAATCGCACCTATCTGCTGCAGGATGACGACGGTCAGATTATCGAAGGGTTTTCGATCTCGGCTGGTCTGGATTATCCAGGCATCGGCCCCGAGCACGCCTGGCTCCATGACATTGGCCGCGCGCAATATGTGTCGATCACCGACAAAGAAGCGCTCGAGGCATTTCAGCTAACGTGCGCGACCGAAGGTATTATTCCGGCTCTGGAACCCTCCCACGCGCTGGCCCATGTCGCCAAGATCGCACCCGACCTGCCCAAGGACCATATCATTGTGATGAACATGTGTGGCCGCGGGGACAAAGACATCTTCACCGTCGCGCGTCACCTTGGCTTTGACATGTCCGACACCGAAGAGGGCCGCGATCTGGAAGATTGATTGTCGCTTGACCGGGTAATTTAATTGGGCGCCCCGTTGAGGCGCCCTTTTTGCGTTTATTTCACCTGAAACTTTCCCGCGCATTAAGGTGGGCCACCGATACTGCCTGAATGCTCTTTGATTTTAGGTGTTTATCCATGTCTTACATCTCAAACCTTTATCGTTCCGCATCCGCCTATCTGCAGCAGCGCGACGCCCGCGATCCCCATGTCAAATGGTCGCCCGAACGCGATCTCTATTCCACCGACGTGGCCACCATCCGGGAGGATGCTGGGAAAGTTGGCAAAAATGATGAAAGACGCGGTGAGGGGCTTCGACAATAAGGAACTGCAGGTTCGCAATAATGGCACCGGGGCTGGAGCAAATTATAAGA
>SPLB01000379.1 GCA_004566265.1 Paracoccaceae bacterium
CGCGGTCCACGCCATATCTGGTGGAACTTTGTCGCGTCCTCGAATGAGAAAATCGAAGAGGCAAAACAGGCCTGGGCAGCGGGCGATTTTGAAACCAATCCCAGGTTCCAGCTGCCCCCTGGCGACTCAGAAGAGTTCATACCCTTGCCCTAGGCCGCGCATGAGGGAGCATGCGTGGTTCTCTCAAGAAGTGTCCGTTCTCCGAAATGCCGCTAAGGGGCAGATTTAACGTTTTTTTGTTTTCGTTGTCTCTATTGTTACAAAATGCGCCTATAATCTCGCGCCGTTGGTATACCAAGAGGGCAGGCCGATAATGTGCAAGACCGGACGGTTGTCGAAGTCTATGCGCCGGGACCATGCCGCGCGCGCAAGCGCTTTGGCGGCAGTTCTCTCTTGGTTGGGCCTTTCCCTTTTGGTTTGGGCCTCGCCCGCGCAAGTGCGTGCGATGGAAGGGGCCTCCATAACCGGATACCCGGCTGTGTTCCAGGGCTGTCGCCCCACGCGCCCGGGGCGGCCTGGATTTTGCACCTTCGTCGACCGCGGCAGTCGCCTGTTTGTGTATGGCACCGGAGCCACCCCCCACTGGCTGATGGAGGAATTGGGCGGATTGGAGATTGGGCGCCGCGTCGGGCTGACGGGCAAGCGGTACGATCTTTATGACGGGGCGGGCGAGGTTGAACTTGCTGGTCTCGTCGTGCTGCCGCTGAACCGCTATGATCGAATTTTGCAGCGCTTGCAGGGGCTGTGGCGGTCAGACAGTGACCCGCTCGACGCGTTTCAGGTCACTGGTGCAGAGCGCGTGAATGCCTATGCGGGGGCAAGGACGTCTGTAGACTATATATCCATTCAGCCGGAATGCGGCAGCTTCACCGCTCAAGGGCCTTATCTGCATGCCTGGGATGAATCCGGCACAGGATCCCTGTGTTATGAGATTGCAAAAGTGTCTGACACACAGCTGGTATTGGTCTACTTACCACGCGGCAACGTCTTGGGGTACAAGCGCGAAAGGGCGGCTCGTTAACCACATATCTTCTTGGTGTCCACGTCCCCTGATCGCTGCACGGCGCAGCGGGGTGAAAAACCGAGCCGGGCTTTCCGATCAGAGCTGCGGGATCGTAAGCAAGACGGGGTAAGGTCTGTGTTAGCCGTTTTCAGTTAGTTCACATCATACGGCAGAACGCTGCGGCGGTGGCTGTCGACGCTCAGGCGGCGTTCCAGCGGCGGGACGGATCGCTGGTGACAAGCCTTGCGCTCGCAAATGCGGCAGCTGATGCCAATTGGCTCATAGGCTTCGGATGTGCCCAGCTCCAGGCCGTCTGCATAGATCAGTGTGTCCGCGTGACGGATCTCACAGCCGAGCGCAATGGCATAGCGGCGCACTGGCGCGCCAAACGTGCCGCCAGACTTCGACACATCCCGCGCAATCGAGATGTAGCGCACCCCATCCGGCGTCTCCGCAAGCTGGCGAAGGAACTGCCCTGGTGTTTCAAACGCGCGGTGCACGTTCCACAAGGGGCAGGCCCCGCCGAATCTGGCAAATTGCAGCCGCGTGGCCGAATGGCGTTTGGTAATTGTGCCTGCTTGATCGACGCGGACGAAGAAGAACGGCACACCTTTGGCTCCAGGCCGCTGCAAGGTCGACAGGCGGTGTGTCACCTGTTCGATCGACGCGCCGAAAAGGGTCGACAGTCGCTCCAGATCATGGCGCATCTCTTGCGCCGCGGCGAGAAACCGCGCATAGGGCATCAGGGCCGCGCCTGCGAAATAGTTGGCAAGGCCAATCTTGGCAATCGCGCGGGCTTCTTCGGTCTGAAACTTGGCGAAATCCAGCGTGGCTTCCAAAAGGTCGTTCTGATCCAGCAGGGCCACCTGCAACAGCATCTGAAACAGTTGGGTTTGCGGCGGGATGCGGCTGGAAATCCACAGCGCTCCGGCCTCGTCATCATAGCGGCGCAGCTCCTCCGTGTCCCTCATGTGCAAGCTTACGCCCGCTTTAGACAGGGCGCGGGTGACCGTGAGGCGCATGTCTTCGCCGCCCGCAAAGCGTTCGGCGGCCCGGTCCACTGCATCAATATAGTTGTCGCAGTAGTGAAAAAAATCACGCACTTCCTCCCACGGGCTGGCCTGCGCACGGGTTTCCCCGCGCCCCAATGCTTCGTCTAGGCTGGCAAGGCGTTCATGTGTTTGTCGATAGGCCTTATGCAGGGTTAGAAAGGCCCGTGCCAGGGCTGGGGCATTGGAGGCGGTCAAGCGCAGATCCGCCATAGGGGGCACATCCTCGGCAAGTACCGGATCTGCCATCGCCTCGCGCATGTCCGAGATCAGCCGCTCACTGTCGCCTGAGGACAGCTCGGTTACATCCATGCCGAATTCCTGTGCGAGCGCAAGAACGACGGTGGTTGAAACGGGGCGGTTGTTGTTCTCCATCTGGTTCAGATAGGGGAGCGAGACTCCAAGTTTGCCGGCAAAATCCTTCTGAGTCAGGCTAAGCCGGTTGCGCATCTCGCGCAGCTTGGCACCAGCATAGAGTTTCTGTGGAGCCATAGGACGCGCCTTCTTTGCAAAACCTCTCGTTGAGATTGTAGAATTGCAAACCCGGTGATGCAAGCACTGCAGTCGACGCTATTGGCAGAGATCGGGCAGAGCCCGAAGCGAAACCAATCTGTGGCAACAGTGTATGTGCAAGGTCGGTTGGGGGCGTTTTGTTTACGCCCTGCGCGCCAGCTGCGCTTCGCGGCGGGCAACCCCGGCAATGGCCAGAAGTCCGCCGAGGCCGCTGACGGCCATTATCACCAGCAGGGGGGTCGCGGTTGAGCCTTCGCTCAGAAGGCTGGCTGCCAGTGCCGACAGTGCCGCGCCCGAGCCGATCATAATCGCAGAGCTTAAGCCGGACGCTGTGCCCGCCAGATGCGGGCGCACGCCAATCGCCCCCGTGGTCCCATTGGGTATCGCCAGCCCGTTGCCAATCCCTATGAAACACATTAGCCCAAAGAAGCTCCAGACTGTATCAAGCCCTACAAGCGAAATGCTCAGCGACAGGACCACACCAAAGAGGTTGATGCAGGTGCCCCAAAGAACCATTGGGTTGATCCCCACCAGTTCTGAGTACCGTCCCGATAGGTAATTCCCTAGGAAATAGCCCACAGCTGGGGCCGAGAAAAACAGCCCGAGTTCACCGGAATCAAGTCCGTAGATATGGGTGCCGACAAATGGCGCGCCGCCGAGATAGGCAAAGAAACTGCCCGCACTCCAGCCCGACGCCAGCGAATATCCCCAAAACCGGGGGCTGCGCAGCAGCTCGGGGTATTCGCGGAACTGTTCGACCAGCGTCTTGCCGTTGGCGTGGGCGGTTTCGCCAAAATCAACCCAGAACAGCCC
>SPLB01000380.1 GCA_004566265.1 Paracoccaceae bacterium
GATTGTTTATGCGGTGGCGCCCGCCCTCTCCATGCTGCCGCCGTTCCTGCTGGTCTGGGCGGTGTATCTCTTGACTTCAATCTTTACGGAACTGGTGTCCAACAATGCGGTGGCGGTGGTGGTGACCCCCATTGCGGTGGGGCTGGCGCAGGCTATGGGCGTGGATCCGCGTCCGCTTGTGGTGGCCGTGATGGTGGCCGCTTCGGCGTCCTTTGCCACGCCCATTGGGTATCAAACCAATATGCTTGTATACGGTCCCGGTGGGTACAAATTCGCGGATTTCCTGCGAGCTGGCATTCCGCTGAACCTCTCGGTTGGACTGTTGGCCTCAGTGTTGATCCCACTCTTTTGGCCGCTTTGACTGTGCGGTTGTTCATTCTGTGCAGCCGCCCAAGCGCTGCTTTTGGACAAACACAACAGCCAACAGCAGGATATGGGTCCCCTGAACTGCGGTCCCCGGCTTGAAAGCTGGGGCGTCTCAGGGCTATATGAGCGCCAGATTATGTACTCAAACGTCAAGGATTGAACCATGGCAGGCCATTCCAAATGGGCCAACATTCAGCACCGCAAAGGTCGCCAGGATGCTGCTCGCTCCAAACTTTTCTCGAAACTCGCAAAGGAAATCACCGTGGCCGCCAAAATGGGCGACCCTGATCCCGAGAAAAACCCGCGCCTGCGTCTGGCCGTAAAGGAGGCCAAATCCCAATCCTGCCCAAAAGATGTGATCGAGCGCGCGATTAAAAAGGCCATCGGCGGCGACGCCGAAAGCTATGACGAGATCCGCTACGAAGGCTACGGCCCCAATGGGGTCGCGGTCATTGTTGAGACGATGACAGACAACAAAAACCGCACCGCCTCCACCGTGCGCTCCACCTTTTCAAAGAACGGCGGCAACCTGGGTGAGACCGGCTCTGTTGGCTTTATGTTCGAACGCAAAGGCGAGGTCACATACCCCGCCGCCGTGGGGGATGCGGACACCGTCATGATGGCCGCGATTGAGGCCGGTGCCGAGGATGTGGAGAGCTCTGAAGACGGGCACATCATCTACTGCGCCGACACCGATCTGAACGATGTCTCAAACGCGCTGGAAGCAGAGCTGGGCGAATCCGAGAGCACCAAGCTGATCTGGAAGCCGACCACCACGACCGAACTGGGTCTCGAGGATATGCAGAAGCTGATGAAGCTGGTCGACGCGCTGGAAGATGACGACGACGTGCAGCGTGTGACCACCAATTTTGAGGCCTCCGACGAGGTCATGGCGCAGCTCTGATCCTATGGCACAGCATGTGAAAAAGCCCGCCAAATGGGCGGGCTTTTTTCTTTGCGCATCAAATGACGTGGGACCCTGCGCGGGCACATTCCACGTTGCAGCAAATCAGAGCTTTTCGCGGAGCATGTTTGCAACCCGCACCGCCACCTCCCGGTTCGGGAGGTCCGAAAAATAGGGCCCCTGGCCTTTGACTATGACAACAAGCTTCTCGGGCCCTTTTCGCGTAATTTTGGCCGTCAACCCCGCAAAGTTCGGTTCTGCAGAGAATCCGAGTATAAGGCTACTCAAAAAACGCCGAAATCCCCTCCAGCGGCTTTTTCATCTTGGCCACCGCAGGCACTGTGGCATCCGCCGCCGGGTGGCCCACCGCAATAATCATCGACGGTTTTTCGCTGTCCGGCCGCCCGAGTGCGGCAGTCAGGAACTTCATCGGGTTTGGCGTATGGGTCAGCGTTGACAGACCTGCCATATGCAGGCTGGCCAGCAGGAACCCCGTGGCGATGTTCACGCTTTCCGGCACATAGTAGTTCTTGTACCGCGTGCCATCCTCAAATTCGCCCCAGCGCTGGGCAAAGACCACGATCAGCCAGGGCGCAATGGTCAGATGCGGCTTGTCAGCGTCTGTGCCAATCGGTTCCAGCGCTTTGATCCACTCGTCCGGCGCGCCGCCGTTGTAGAACTTCTTTTCTTCTTCCTCGGCCTCGGCACGGATCTGCGCCTTGAGGTCCGGGTTTGAAATGGCGGCGAAGAACCAGGGCTGGTTATTGGCCCCCGAGGGCGCGCTGCCTGCGGTGCGAAGGGCCGCCTCGATCACCGCTTTGGGCACGGGCCGGTCCGAAAATGACCGGATCGAATGGCGCTTTTGCATATGCGCCAAAAACGCCTCCGCACGGGCGCACATCTCCGGGGCGTCATAGTCAAACCGATCCGGTAGCGGCAGCGCGTCATAGGTCATTTTTTCCCGCGAGAACATAGGCCCTCTCCCTCAGGTCTGGTTCAGGTGGCTTGGATCAAATTTTGTCGCGCCGACTTGACCACGGCACGGGTGATCGGCGCAAGGGCCGAGGTAAGAAGCCGACTCACTTGCCAGCTGAGCGGTGTCAGAAGGCCCGCATTGGGGCGCAGCTCCACCAGCCGCCCTGCGGACACAGCATCTGCCACAAGCCCCGCTGGGTTCAGACCCCAGCCCAAGCCCAGCTCTGCTGCCTCAACAAATGCGGTGGTCGAGGGCAGGAAATGCTGCGGTGGTTCAGGGCAGGGACCCAGATGGGTGCGGATCCACCGCCGTTGCAGCTGGTCCTTGGCGTTGAAGGTCAGGCAGGGCGCGCAGGCAATCGCCGCTGGCGTGACCCCACCCGGAAACCAACGCCCCATAAAGGCAGGGCTGGCCGTCGCGCGATAATCCAGCGCGCCCAGCACATGCATGTCGCAGCCACGCACAGGGGCCACCAGCGCGGTCACCGCAGCCGAAACCTCGCCGCGTTTCAGCCACTCGGCACTGTGGTCCTGATCATCGACCACAAGATCAAACAACACGCCGTCTGCTTTGGCCATGGCGGCCACAAACCAAGTGGCCAGACTGTCGGCATTGACCGCCACCCGCAGGCGCGGCGGCGGGCCTGCGCGGGCCATGCCAATATCCTGCAACAGGGCGGCTTCCAACAGTCCCAGATCCTCCGCATGTTTGGCAATGCGCAGGCCCATTTCAGTGCCGGTGCAGGGCTGACCACGTTGCACCAGCGCTGTGCCAAGCTGCTCCTCCAAGGCTTTGATCCGCTGAGAAATCGCCGAGGGCGTCACAAACAGCGCCTGCGCGGCCCCGTCAAACGATCCAAGCCGCAGCACCGCCGACAGGGCAGCCAGATGATTGGGGTCCAGTTGCATTAGCTGTGCTTAATCTGCCTAAAATTTCTTAATTTGAGTAATCCATTCGCGGGCTTTAGTCAAAGGTCAAACATCAAAGGACCTCCCCCATGACCGCGCTCCTGTCTCCCAGCCTGTTTGCAGGGTTTACCCTTGGCTTCACCCTGATCCTCGCCATTGGTGCGCAGAATGCATTTGTCCTGCGGCAGGGCTTGCTGCGCCGTCATGTGCTGCCAATTGTGCTGACCTGTGCGGCCTCGGACGCGCTGCTGATCGCGGGCGGCGTTCTGGGATTTGGCACGCTGGCGCAGGCGCTGCCGTGGTTTGAACCGGCCATGCGGTTGGGGGGCGCGGCGTTCCTCACGTGCTATGGGCTGCGGTCGCTCCAATCCGCATGGCGGGGTGGCGCGGTGATGACCACCGAAGGGCAGGCGGCCGGCGCCCTGTTGCCCGCGCTTTTGACCTGCCTTGCGTTCACCTGGCTGAACCCGCATGTCTATCTGGACACGGTGGTCCTGCTGGGCGCGATCTCGGCGCAGTACCCGGACCCTTATGTATTTGGCACAGGCGCGGTGTTGGCCTCTTTCACGTTCTTCTTCAGCCTTGGCTATGGCGCGAGGCTTTTGGCGCCGGTTTTTGCACACCCGCGTGCGTGGCAGGTGCTCGATGCGGGGATCGGCGGGGTGATGTTGGCTTTGGCGGTGAAACTGCTGCTGCTGTAAAGCGCAGAGACCCTGTGCAAAAACACAGAGCTGTCAAACCGCCGCGCGATCTCTAAATTTAGAAAAGAGCACGCAAAGGAGGCGCAAATGAGCTGGAACCCGACACTTGACCCGCAATGCCCGGAAGCAGGGGACTTGGAGTCCATTGAAACGGTGATCATCCCGCGCGCTCGGGATCTTGGCGGGTTCGAGGTTCGCCGCGCATTGCCTGCGCCGCGCCGTCAAATGGTGGGGCCGTTCATCTTCTTTGATCAGATGGGTCCGGCAGAGTTCATTACCGGTGGCGGCATTGATGTGCGTCCGCACCCCCACATCGGCCTTGGAACCGTGACGTACCTGTATAAGGGCGAGTTCGAGCATCGCGACAGTCTTGGCACCCATCAGATGATCTACCCCGGTGAGGTCAACTGGATGGTTGCAGGCAATGGCGTCACCCATTCCGAACGCACCAGCGAGGACACACGCACCTCCGGCAAAAACAGCCTCTTTGGCATTCAGACCTGGATTGCGCTGCCGGAAAACAAAGAGGACATGGACCCGCTGTTCGAACACCACGGCCGCGAGGCGCTGCCTTTCCTGCAGGGTGAAGGCAAAGAGGTGCGGCTGATCCTTGGCAACGCCTGGGGCGAAAAAGCACCGGTGTCGATGCTGTCTGAGACCTTTTATGCGGATGTGATCCTCCAGGCCGGGGCGAAACTGCCGA
>SPLB01000381.1 GCA_004566265.1 Paracoccaceae bacterium
ACTGGGTCAAAATTGATGATACTGCACACCGCTGCCTCTCGCGTCGGTGCAATGGACGTTGGTGCTGTGACTGACGGGGGTCTGGCAGCTGCTGTCGATGGTGTCGAGGTGATTTACAACCTTGGCGCGGATGAGGTCGAAATCGATCCGGGGGCCTTTGTGATCTATCAGGGTTCTCACGGCGATCGCGGTGCCATGCGCGCCGATGTGATCCTGCCGGGTGCGGCCTACACGGAAGAAAACGGCCTGTTCGTCAACACCGAAGGTCGTCCCCAGCTGGCAATGCGCGCGGGCTTTGCGCCCGGTGAGGCCAAGGAGAACTGGGCGATCCTGCGGGCGCTTTCGGCTGAGCTGGGCGCGACGCTTGGGTATGACAGTTTGGCGCAACTGCGCACAGAGCTGATCAAAGAGGTCCCGCATCTGGCTAAGATCGATGAGGTTATTGAAAACGAAGGTGAAGCGCTTGAAGCCGCCCCTCTTGGCAAAGCGGATTTCCTGCCTGCGATCCACGACTTTTTCCTGACCAACCCGATCGCACGCGCGTCCAAGCTTATGGCGGAGCTCTCCGCACAGACGAAGCTCCGTGCCGAGACCCCGGTTGCAGCAGAGTGATCCGCACTTTGACCATATCCCTGCTGGCGGCTTTGCTGGTAAGCGCCTGTCAAACGACAGGAAGTGAGGTCAGCCGTGCCGCGCCCGAATATCTTGGCGTGGATACGTTTCTGTTGGATGGGGATCTGGTGCAGTTTGAGGTGAGCATGAAGGGCGCATACAGCCCTCAGGAGCTTGATAGGTATGCCAATTGCGCGGCGGCCCAATACACGCTGATCCGCGGATACGGTTACGCACGTCATGTGCGCACAAAACTGAAACAAGAAGGTGGTATTTGGGCGGCCGATGCTGTCTACACCATCTCGCCCTCTCTCCCACGCGGTCTGCGTACCATCGACGCTTCGGTCGAGGTTGCGGATTGCGAGGCTAACGGAATACCCACGGTGTGAGGACCTATGGCTGATTTCTTTAACACCCCCGGTGGCATTGCTCTTATTGTCCTGGCACAAACTCTGGCCGTCGTGGCCTTTGTGATGATTTCGCTCCTGTTTTTGGTCTATGGTGACCGCAAGATCTGGGCAGCGGTGCAGATGCGGCGTGGTCCAAACGTTGTGGGCGCCTATGGGCTGCTGCAAACTGTGGCGGATGCGCTGAAATATGTGGTCAAGGAAGTGGTGATCCCCGCCGGTTCCGACCGCGCCGTGTTCATTCTTGCGCCGCTGACATCCTTTGTGCTGGCGATGATTGCCTGGGCGGTGATCCCGTTCAATGAAACATGGGTTCTATCGGACATCAATGTCGCCATCCTTTATGTCTTTGCGGTGTCTTCGCTGGAAGTCTACGGCGTTATTATGGGCGGCTGGGCGTCGAACTCCAAATACCCGTTCTTGGGGAGCTTGCGATCTGCAGCGCAGATGATCTCTTATGAGGTCTCCATCGGCCTGATCATCATTGGTGTGATCCTGTCCACGGGTTCTATGAATTTTGGGGACATTGTGCGCGCGCAAGACGGCAGTGCGGGCCTGTTCAACTGGTATTGGCTGCCGCATTTCCCGATGGTCTTCTTGTTCTTCATCAGCTGTTTGGCGGAAACCAACCGCCCGCCATTTGACCTGCCAGAAGCCGAATCCGAACTGGTGGCAGGATATCAGGTAGAATATTCTTCCACGCCGTTCCTGCTGTTTATGGCTGGAGAATACATCGCCATCTTCCTGATGTGTGCACTGACAACACTCTTGTTCTTTGGCGGCTGGCTGTCCCCGATCCCATTCCTGCCGGATGGCCCGTTGTGGATGGTTGCGAAGATGGCGTTTTTCTTCTTCCTCTTCGCAATGGTCAAGGCGATCACCCCGCGGTATCGCTATGACCAGTTGATGCGTCTGGGCTGGAAGGTGTTCCTGCCGTTCTCGCTGGTGTGGGTGATTTTCGTCGCCTTTGCTGCAAAATTCGATTGGTTCTGGGGGGCGTTTGCCCGCTGGAGCACAGGAGGCTGATATGACCCAAATCGACTATAACCGCGCGGCCAAATACTTCCTGCTGCAGGATGTCTGGCAGGGCTTTAAACTGGGGATGAAGTATTTCTTCGCCCCCAAAGCCACCGTTAACTACCCGCACGAAAAGGGCCCGTTGTCTCCGCGTTTCCGGGGCGAGCATGCGCTGCGTCGCTACCCCAATGGGGAAGAGCGCTGCATCGCTTGCAAACTGTGCGAAGCGGTGTGCCCAGCACAGGCGATCACCATTGACGCGGAGCCCCGCGAAGATGGATCGCGCCGCACCACGCGTTATGACATCGACATGACCAAATGCATCTACTGCGGTTTCTGCCAAGAAGCCTGCCCGGTGGACGCCATCGTCGAAGGCCCGAACTTTGAATTCGCCACCGAGACGCGCGAAGAGCTGTTTTACGACAAGGATAGGCTTCTGGCTAACGGCGAGCGTTGGGAAGCCGAAATCGCACGCAACCTCGAACTGGACGCCCCGTATAGATAAGGACGGGCCAATGACGGAAAAGCCTCAGAACCCTTTCGAAGCGATGTTGCGCCAGGCGCAGGAGATGGCCAAAACCCTCAATCCCGCGCTGGAGCAGTTTTCCTCCAAGGACGCGTTCAAAGAGTTCGAGGCTCTATGGCCTAAAATGCCCAAAGAGATGATGGACATGCTTTTTGGGAATGCCATCAACAAAGACGGCCTTGATGCCAAGACCCGCCTGCTTTTGACTTTGGCGGGCCTGACAATGCAGGGTGCACAGGCCGATACGGCCCTGCGCCAGACGGTGCGTCACGCTCTGGAGGCGGGCGCGAAGAAACAAGAGATCGTGGAAACGATTGGATTGATGTCCGGCTTTGCCGGCATCCCGGCCATGAACCGGGCGCTTGATCTAGCGCGCGAGGTCATGGACCACAAAGGGGACGATGAGACATGATGGTTTTTACCTTTTACCTCTTCGCCATCAGCGCCATAACTGGCGGGCTGTTCACGGTGATCAGCCGTCAGCCTGTGCATTCGGTGCTGTGGTTGATCCTGGCCTTTATTTCCTCGGCCGGGCTGTTTGTGCTTTTGGGGGCAGAGTTCGTCGCCATGCTCTTGGTCATCGTTTATGTGGGTGCGGTCGCCGTGCTGTTCCTGTTTGTGGTGATGATGCTGGATGTGGACTTCGCCGAGCTGAAAGCAGAGATGGCGCGCTATATGCCGTTGGCGATGCTGATTGGTCTGGTGATCCTGATGCAGTTCGTTATGGCCTTCGGTGCCTGGGAAAGCGCGCATGGCGTTGCTGAAAACCTGGCGCAGCCGATCCCCACGGACCGCCACAACACTGAGGCCCTCGGCCTAATTATCTACGACCAATATTTCCTTTTGTTCCAACTGGCGGGTCTGATCCTGTTGGTCGCCATGATCGGCGCCATCGTTCTGACCCTGCGCCACCGCTCTGACGTGAAGCGTCAGGACGTAATCGCGCAGATGATGCGTGACCCGGCAACAGCGATGGAGCTCAAGGACATCAAACCGGGCCAAGGGCTTTGAAGGGGCTTTGAGCAATGATCGGACTTGAACATTATCTGACTGTCGCGGCGACTCTGTTCGTTATCGGCATCTTCGGGCTCTTCCTGAACCGCAAGAATGTCATTATTCTGCTGATGAGCATCGAGTTGATGCTTTTGGCGGTGAACATAAACCTTGTGGCCTTCTCCAGCTTTCTTGGAGATTTGGTGGGGCAGGTCTTCACGCTGTTCGTGCTGACCGTTGCCGCCGCGGAGGCCGCGATTGGCCTTGCGATCCTCGTCTGTTTCTTCCGCAACCGCGGCACTATTGCCGTGGAAGACATCAACGTGATGAAGGGCTAAGTGTTTATGGAAACCATCCTCCTCTTTGCCCCGCTCGTGGGCGCGGTGATCTGTGGCTTTGGCCACAGGCTCATCGGTGAAAAAGCCGCGATGATCACGGCGACAGGGCTGCTGTTCTTCACAGCGCTTCTGTCTTGGATCGTCTTCCTGACATTTGACCCAAGCGCGCATGAAAACGGAACCTATACGGTTAATATCCTCACCTGGATCCAGTCCGGAGCGCTTGATACGTCTTGGCAGTTCCGCGTGGACCGTCTGACCGCGATTATGCTGATCGTGATCACCACTGTGTCCTCGCTCGTGCATCTGTACTCGTTCGGGTACATGGACCATGATCCACAGTGGAAAGACGGTGAAAGCTACAAGCCGCGTTTCTTCGCCTATCTGTCGTTCTTTACATTCGCGATGCTGATGCTGGTGACGGCTGACAACCTTGTTCAGATGTTCTTTGGCTGGGAAGGTGTGGGCGTCGCATCCTACCTGCTGATTGGTTTCTACTACCGCAAAC
>SPLB01000382.1 GCA_004566265.1 Paracoccaceae bacterium
AGGCCGCATTATCGCTGGTGTAATCTGAGCGGTTCTCGCGGAAAAGCCGAACGCCGCGTTCACGCAACTCGGCCGGATAGGCGGGGGTATGTTTCTTCTTTGTCATAGGGCTCACTTTTGGAGTGTTTTACTCTCCGGTAAACCCGGGGCGGTTCAGAGAGTTTAAGGCTCTCGAACAGCGTGAATGCGGACCTAGCCGCCTTTCGCTGCTGCAGCAGCTTAGGTAACGTGATGTGTCCGCTTTGCGCAGCCAGTGACCTTTGCAAAGTCTGGCGATCTGCAACCCGGGCGGCGGTCCAATGCTGCACGAGCAATGGATAGAACAGACCTTCGCCGCATGTGCAGCCACCAATCATCATCGAACGGAAGGCGTGCGGACAAAGCGCCAACTCGCGGCGGCTGCGCCAATGGCGGCTTGGCGATACCTAGACGGGCAATCCTCGCGCTCTCCAAGTCTTCTGCGCGTGTCTATTCGAGGTCTTCCCGAATAAGATCAAATCCGTTTCCAAACGGATCAGCACAATTTGCAAGGTCTGCGACCTCTGAGAAGGCTTTCTTTTCAACCGAGCCGCCGTACTTTTCAACTTCTGCACAAACTGGATCAATGTCATCTACTATGAAGTCAAGATGGACAGGTGTCCAATGACGCTGATAATGACGTTTTTCATCGGCAGCGCCGATGGTGCCTGCGGCTTTCTCTTGGATGTGAAGATCGAGAGTTCCAACGGAGACAACCTGCCAATCATCCGAGTACTTTTTTTTGAATTTGCAGCCCAATGCTTCAACATAAAACTTCAAGGCTTGGGACATGTCAGATACATCAATGCTGATAGTTGCTTTGCGAGCCAAAACGGTACCTCCAAGGAGCAATGTGTTCTTTTTTTGTTCCAACTCCGACTGCCAGTTTTAGTTTTGCAAGTCAACCGCGTTGTGCGCGATAGCCGACATTCATTAGGCATGCAGAAACCGCGAGTTTGGGCTCAAAGCGTCCGCCTGTCCAAAGCGCAGCAGCTGGCGAGTCCGAACCCATTCACACCAATGCTGCATTCGGCACGAATGACCATTTCCGGGCAATGCGTACAGGCATCTCTGGATGTTTCCGCAGGTTTCGGGTCGAGTTTCAATACCGTGACCTGCAATGTCTCCAGCAACGAATACGGAGACACAACGACATGGCCTTTCAAATCCACGCCCTACCCGCCGAACCCTTCAACGAACTTTTTCAGATGAGCGATTCCGATCTGTGCGCCCGCAATGCGCGCCGCGTGACCGTGACGGCCAAGCCCGGAACACCCTGCCGGGTCAGCCTTGCTGATGCAGAGGTCGGCGAAACCGTCATCCTCGTGCACTACGAGCATCAGACCGCCGCATCCCCTTACCGGGCCGGACACGCGATCTTTGTGCGCGAGGGCGTGCAGCAGGCACACCCGGCTATCGGAGAGGTGCCGGAGGTGCTGCGCTCCCGACTGATCTCGCTGCGTCAGTTTGACGACGAGGGGATGATGAACGACGCGGATGTGCTTGAAGGGAAAGGCCTCGGCGCGGCGCTCATTACGGCATTCGAAAACGCGCGCACGTCCTACGTCCATCTCCATTACGCCAAGCCCGGCTGCTTTGCAGCGCGCGTCACCCGCGCGTGACGATTGCTCAAGGCGCTCATTCAATGAACACGTTATCCCGACTTACTGGTGCCGCTTATGGCACTCATCTCGCAGACCAGATCGCACTTGTCGCCGTGCCGTTGGTGGCCGTGCTCGCCTTCGACGCCTCGCCGCAACTCATCGGCGTGCTCGTGGCCTGCCAGTCGTCAGCCCACCTTGTCGGATCTATCCCTTTCGGCATCCTGGTCGATCAGGTTCGCCTGCGCAGATTGATGATGGCATCCGCACTGCTTCTCTTTGTTGGGGCGGCTGTCGCGACGGCGAGCGCGCTTTTCGGTGCGGTTGCGGGCTTTGGTGCGTCGATCGCACTGGCGGGGTTCGGCACTGTCCTCTTCAGCCTGACGGCGCTGTCCATCGTGCCGCGCGTGGCGGACAGCGTCTCAATTGCCAGCGCAAATGCCGCCATCGAAATGCCCCGCGCGCTATGCTCCTTCGCGGTGCCGCTGACTGTGGGTCTTGCAATCAGCGGCGTTCCGGCCTGGGCGATCTTTGCGACCGCTCTCCTCGGGGCGGGGCTGTCCCTGATTTGCACGATATCTCTGCCAGAGTTCGAGGCCACACCGAAAACCACGTTGCCTGTCCTCACGCGCATTTTGGATGGTGGGCGCTATGTCATCGGGCACAGCTTGCTCCTACCAATTTCGCTCTGCTCTATCTTCTGGAACCTGGCCTTTTCCGCATTGATTGCCGCGCTCGTTCCTGTGATCCAGACCGTCTACCGGTTTGATCCGGGGGTCTTCGGGATCGCTCTCGCAGCCTTCGGATCCGGAGCTTTTGCAGGCACGTCGTTGGCTCGGCGTATCGCAGACAAGATTCCACCCAAGCACGCGCTGCTCTTTGGTCCTGGAAGTTCGGCAGGTGCCGCTGCTTGCTTGCTCCTGATCGGAGAGGGCACACCGACCGCCGCCCTTTACATCTCTTTCTTCGTGCTGGGGTTTGGGCCATCCATGTGGCTGATCGCACAGAACTCGGTGCGCCAGCTTGTATCGCCGCCAGAGATGCTTGGCCGCATCAACGCTGTGATCCAGACCGCAATATACGGCGTTCGACCGCTTGGCGCAGTGTTGGGCGGGTTGATCGCGGGCACTTTCGGGCCACAGAGCGCTCTTGCGTTTGTGATTGCCTCTTTCGCGGCGTCCTTTGCAGTTTCGCTCCTGAGCGGATTGCGTCGGGTGGAGAGCTATGCATCGTTGGAGCGGCCTACTGCGTATTGTTGAGCAGGGCAGGCAGAAGCCGACCTTCGCGTGGCCGCAGCGAAAGCTCACTTCGTCTGCTCAGCAGTTCCACCGGTGTCAGCCGCTGTGTGTCTGCTATCGCCCTATAGCGACGTGCCGCAGTTGCAAGAGGTATTGTGGTGGTCAACGGCAGCTCTGGGCTCATAGCCACCGATTGCGCATGCAGCGTCGATGCAGTCGGTCGGCCTCTGAC
>SPLB01000383.1 GCA_004566265.1 Paracoccaceae bacterium
AGCCGCCTTCGTGATCATTTTTGTCTTGGCTTGAATGGTTCAGCATAGCCCAGCCATAGCGGGGTTTGTCGCCCGGCGATGCTGCAGCATCTCGGGGCGTGATTGCGGCTTGTGGTCACCGGACGGGCAAGGCATTGTGAAAGGCGGGTCTGAAATCAAGGTTGAAACACCCCGGTGTCAGACCCAAATTGAGGCTTCCCAGTGGAGACGCGACAGGCTGCCGAGATCGGGGCCGCTGCGTCTTGCCAACGACAAGGAGCGAGCATGTCAGAGCCGCTGAACTATTCCTACCCCGTCCTGCCCTTGCGCGACATCGTGGTATTTCCGCACATGATTGTCCCGCTGTTCGTGGGCCGTGACAAATCTGTCCGGGCCCTTGAAGAGGTCATGCAGGACGACAAGCAGATTTTGCTGTCGAGCCAGATCGACCCGGCCGACGATGATCCGACCGAAGACGGCATTTACCGTCTCGGCGTGCTGGCCAATGTGCTACAGCTGCTGAAGCTGCCCGATGGCACGGTCAAGGTTCTGGTCGAAGGCCAGACCCGCGTAAAGATCAATGATTTCCTTGAAAACGATCAGTTCTTCGAAGCCCGCGCCGAAGCGCTGGGCGAGGATGAGGGCGATCCAGATACGCTTGAAGCCTTGCTGCGCACCGTTGGCGAGGAGTTCGAGCGTTATGCCAAAGTGCGCAAGAACATCCCCGAAGAGGCGCTGGCCGCTGTGGCCGAAGCGACCGAGCCTGCGAAGCTGGCCGATCTGGTGGCAGGGCATCTGGGCATCGAAGTGGACCGCAAGCAGGATCTGCTGGAAACCCTGTCGGTCGCCGACCGACTGGAAAAGGTCTATGGCCTGATGCAGGGCGAATTGTCTGTTCTGCAGGTCGAGAAAAAGATCAAGACCCGCGTCAAATCCCAGATGGAGAAGACGCAGCGCGAGTATTATCTGAACGAACAGATGAAGGCGATCCAGCGCGAGCTGGGGGATGGCGAAGAGGGTGAAGGCGAGATTGCCGAGCTTGAAGCCAAGATCGCCGAGACCAAGCTGTCCAAGGAAGCGCGTGAAAAGGTCGAGGGCGAGCTGAAAAAGCTCAAGAATATGAGCCCGATGTCGGCTGAGGCCACGGTTGTGCGCAATTATCTGGATTGGATTTTGTCGATCCCGTGGGGCAACAAGTCCCGCGTGAAGAAGGATCTGCCACGGGCGCAGAAGATCCTCGACGCGGATCACCATGGGCTCGAAAAGGTCAAAGAGCGGATCGTCGAATATCTGGCGGTTCAGCAACGCTCGAAGAAGCTGAAAGGTCCGATCCTGTGCCTTGTCGGCCCTCCGGGTGTGGGCAAGACCTCGCTTGGCAAATCAGTCGCCAAGGCCACGGGGCGGGAATTCATCCGCATTTCTCTTGGTGGCGTGCGCGATGAATCCGAGATCCGTGGTCACCGTCGGACCTATATCGGTTCGATGCCCGGCAAGATCATCCAGGCGCTGAAAAAGGCTAAGACAACGAACCCTCTGATCCTTCTCGATGAGATCGACAAGATGGGGCAGGATTTCCGGGGCGACCCGGCGTCGGCCATGCTCGAAGTGCTGGACCCGGAACAGAACAGTACTTTTGTAGATCACTATCTTGAGGTGGAATATGACCTTTCGAATGTGATGTTCCTGACGACCTCGAACAGCTACAACATGCCCGGGCCGCTGCTGGACCGGATGGAGATCATCCCGCTCTCGGGCTATACCGAGGATGAAAAGCGCGAGATCGCCAAGGCGCATCTGGTGCCCAAGCAGGTGAAGAACCACGGCCTGAAGGCCAAAGAGTTCGAGATGGAAGACAGCGCGCTGACCGGCATCATCCGCACTTATACCCGCGAAGCCGGTGTGCGAAACCTTGAGCGTGAGGTCGCCAAGGTGGCGCGGAAATCGCTGACCAAGATTATCAAGGGCGATGCCGAGACCGTGACGGTCACTGGTGACAACCTTGATGAGTTCCTGGGCGTGCCGAAGTTCCGCTATGGTCTGGCCGAGAAGGAAGATCAGATCGGGGTTGTGACCGGGCTGGCCTATACATCTGTCGGCGGTGAGCTGCTGTCGATCGAGGCGCTGCGCCTGCCGGGCAAAGGCCGGATGAAGACCACCGGGAAGCTGGGCGATGTGATGAAAGAGTCGATTGAGGCGGCGTCGTCTTACGTCCGCTCTGTGTCGCCACAGCTGGGCATCAAACCGCCGCGCTTTGACAAATGGGATATCCATGTGCACGTGCCCGAAGGCGCGACGCCCAAGGATGGTCCATCGGCCGGTCTGGCCATGGTGACGTCGATTGTGTCGGTTCTGACCCAGATCCCGGTGCGCAAGGACATCGCCATGACGGGTGAGGTCACATTGCGTGGCAACGCGCTGGCCATCGGTGGATTGAAGGAGAAACTTCTTGCAGCCTTGCGGGGCGGCATCAAGACGGTGCTGATCCCGCAGGAAAACGAGAAAGATCTGCCGGAGATCCCGGACAATGTGAAAGAGGGGCTGGAGATCATCCCCGTCAGCCATGTGTCCGAAGTGCTCAAGCATGCGCTGGTCGATGTGCCTGAGCCCGTGGAATGGGATGAGGCCGCAGAAGAAGCGGCCGCTGCGGCCCTGAAGGCCGACGGTGACGGGGCGGGCGCTGTCGCGCATTGATCCGTCTCCAAATCTAGAATGTGTCGTGAGGCATCACATGAAGGCTTGC
>SPLB01000384.1 GCA_004566265.1 Paracoccaceae bacterium
CATGCGTGGTGTCTGGCGATTGAAAAGCTGACTGGCGTTGAAGTTCCGCGCCGGGCTCAGCTGATCCGCGTGCTCTACTCGGAAATCGGGCGCATCCTGAACCACCTCCTCAATGTGACCACCCAAGCGATGGACGTTGGCGCGCTGACCCCGCCGCTCTGGGGGTTTGAGGAGCGCGAAAAGTTGATGATTTTCTACGAACGGGCTTGTGGCGCGCGTCTGCACGCCGCCTACTTCCGTCCGGGTGGGGTGCATCAGGATCTGCCGGATGCACTCCTTGATGATATAGAGGAATGGGCGATCGAATTCCCCAATGTGCTTGCGGATATTGACGGTCTGCTGACCGAGAACCGCATTTTCAAGCAGCGCAACTGCGATATTGGTGTTGTCACCGAAGACGACATTATGAAGTATGGCTTTTCTGGCGTCATGGTGCGCGGTTCAGGCCTTGCTTGGGATCTGCGCCGGTCGCAGCCCTATGAATGTTACGACGAGTTCGATTTTCAGGTGCCCGTTGGCAAGAACGGCGATTGCTATGATCGGTATCTTTGCCGGATGGAAGAGATGCGCCAGTCGCTATCGATCATCCGTCAGGCCATTCACAAGCTGCGTGAAGCCACCGGTGACGTCCTCGCGCGTGGCAAGCTGACCCCGCCGAAACGCGGAGAGATGAAAACGTCAATGGAAAGCCTGATCCACCACTTCAAGCTGTACACCGAAGGCTTTCACGTGCCGGAAGGCGAAGTTTACGCTGCTGTTGAAGCGCCCAAAGGCGAGTTTGGCGTTTATCTTGTGGCGGATGGGTCAAACAAGCCCTACCGCGCCAAACTGCGCGCCCCGGGGTTCTTGCACCTGCAGGCCATGGACCATGTGGCCAAAGGCCACCAGCTTGCCGACGTTGCCGCCATTATCGGCACTATGGACATCGTTTTTGGAGAGATTGACCGCTAATGCTCCGTCGTCTGCATTCCGAACAACCCGACAGTTTTGCCTTCACGTCTGCGAACCAGGCCTGGGCCGAAGCACAAGTGACCAAATACCCTGACGGCCGTCAGGCGTCGGCTGTAATCCCTCTTCTGTGGCGGGCACAAGAGCAGGAAGGCTGGGTCAGCAAACCTGCGATTGAGTACATTGCAGAGATGCTGGATATGGACTACATCCGCGTTCTTGAGGTGGCGTCCTTCTACTTTATGTTTCAGCTGCAACCGACCGGTTCTGTGGCGCATGTGCAGATTTGCGGCACAACGTCCTGCATGATCTGCGGTGCTGAGGACCTGATTGCGGTCTGCAAAGAAAAGATCAACGCCAAGCCCTTTGAGCTGTCTGCTGATGGTAAGTTCACCTGGGAAGAGGTCGAATGCCTCGGATCTTGTACGAATGCGCCGATGGCCCAGATCGGCAAGGATTACTACGAGGATCTGACCGCTGACGGCTTCTCCAAAATGCTGGACGACATGGCGGCGGGCAAGCCCGTTGTTCCCGGCCCGCAAAACGGTCGTTACGCGGCTGAGCCGAAGTCTGGCCTGACTTCTCTGACCGAATATGAAGCGGGCAAGCCCGGGTACAACGCCTCTGTTGAGCTCGCGACTACCATCGGTGATGGTGTGAAGCGCATTCAGGGCGATGAGGTTCCGCTTCTTACTCCGTGGATTGGCAAAGACGGTACTGTCGCGGGTCGTGTTGTCGCAGGGCCGACCCCGGCAGCGCCGACCACGCCAAAACCTGCTGCAAGGCAGGCCGCAGAGGCTAAGGAGGCGCAAAAGCCGGGAGAGACCGAGAAGAAAGCCGAAACGCCGGTCGTTGCAGAGCAGGAACCCTTAACCCTCAAAGAGCCGCGGGGCGGCAAAGCCGACGATCTGAAGCGGCTGAAAGGTGTTGGTCCCAAGCTGGAAGAAGCACTGAACAAGCTGGGCTTTTTCCACTTCGATCAGGTGGCCGCGTGGACAGAGGCAGAAGTGGCTTGGGTTGACACCCGTCTGAAGTTTAAAGGACGGATTGAGCGCGATGGCTGGATCGATCAGGCAAAAACATTCTCCACTGGAGAAAGGGTCTGATTTTGCCAAGAAGACGCAAAAGGACTGCATTGACGATGTTTAAATCTCTCCGCGCCCCAAAAGGGCGGTCACAATAGAATTGGACCATATGAGCTCAGATCGAGATCAAGCATTTGCCCAGAAGGGCCGGGTCATCGCGTTGGTAATTGCTGCAGGTGGAATCGCCGCCATGCTGGCCCCTTGGATCGTTCAGGTTCTTGGCCTCGCGCCTCGCTTTGAAATGCTGATTTACCTCAGCGCACTGGCGGCGTTTGTCTGGGCTATGGTCAATATTTTTCAACTCTGGCGCATGCGTCAGGACAGCTGAAGGTAGGCAGACATGCTGAAGGACCAGGATCGGATCTTTACCAACCTATACGGCATGCACGAGCGCACGCTGGTGGGCGCTCAGAAGCGTGGGCATTGGGATGGCACCGCAGGCCTTATTGAAAAAGGTCGCGACTGGATCATCCAGACCATGAAAGACTCCGGCCTGCGTGGCCGTGGCGGTGCCGGTTTTCCCACTGGCTTGAAGTGGTCTTTTATGCCCAAGGAAAGCGACGGCCGCCCAGCTTATCTGGTGATCAATGCCGATGAATCCGAGCCCGGCACCTGTAAAGACCGCGAGATTATGCGCCATGATCCGCACACGCTGATCGAAGGCGCGTTGATTGCATCCTTCGCGATGAACGCCCACACCTGCTACATTTACCTGCGTGGCGAATACATCCGCGAGCGCGAGGCGCTACAGGCCGCGATCGACGAATGCTATGACAAGGGTCTTCTCGGCAAAAACGCCGCTGGCTCTGGTTGGGACTTTGACGTCTTCCTGCACCACGGGGCAGGGGCCTACATTTGCGGTGAAGAAACCGCGCTGATCGAAAGCCTTGAGGGCAAAAAAGGCATGCCCCGCATGAAGCCGCCGTTCCCAGCGGGGCGGGCCTTTATGGATGCCCAACCACCGTAAACAACGTTGAATCCATCGCAGTTGTACCCACCATCCTGCGTCGCGGTGCGGAATGGTTCGCAGGCTTTGGCCGCCCCAATAACGCGGGCACCAAACTGTTTGCCATCTCGGGCCACGTCAACAATCCCTGTGTGGTCGAAGAGGCGATGTCGATTTCCTTTGAGGAACTGATCGACAAGCACTGCGGCGGTGTCCGCGGCGGCTGGGATAATCTTTTGGCCGTAATCCCAGGGGGGTCCTCTGTACCCTGCGTGCGCGGCGAGAAGATGAAAGACGCGATCATGGACTTTGACTACTTGCGTGGCGAACTTGGCTCTGGACTTGGCACGGCGGCGGTCATTGTGATGGACAAACAGACCGACATTGTCAAAGCCATTTGGCGCCTGTCAAAATTCTACAAACACGAAAGTTGCGGCCAGTGTACACCGTGTCGGGAAGGTACCGGCTGGATGATGCGTGTGATGGATCGTCTGGTGAAAGGCGAGGCAGAGATCGAAGAAATCGACATGCTGTGGGATGTGACCAAGCAGGTTGAAGGTCACACCATCTGCGCCTTGGGCGATGCGGCGGCTTGGCCGATCCAGGGCCTGATCCGAAACTTCCGCGAAGAAATCGAAGATCGAATTAAGTCACAGAAACTGGGTCGCCGGGGCGCGATCGCTGCCAAATAGAATATGGGACGGGACTTGATGAGACTGGGATTGGTTATTCTGTTTGCGGCGACAACGCTTGGGCTGAGCGCCTGTGAGAGCGTAAATTCGTCCCGCTTTCCAGTGTATGATGGCGTGCCATTCCGTGTGACCACGAAGGCCGAAAGCCGTCGCGGAGACCGGGCTCTGTTTCAGGTCCATGTTGACCGCGCTGAGCGATCCACCCAAGGGGCGCTTGAAGCGGCGCATCACGCATCGACCCGTTACTGCATCTCAAATTTTGGCAGCTCCCGGTTTGACTGGACCAATGTCCAGACCGA
>SPLB01000011.1 GCA_004566265.1 Paracoccaceae bacterium
CGGAGGGGTGGCATCTTGGGGGGACAAACCGGACACAGATTCGGCAGGGAGTGTTGACGAATGCGCGGCGCTGTCGTTTGTGCGGGTTTGTAGGCTCTTTTGTGCGACTGGCGTTTCGGGCGCGGATGCTGAAGGTGCAGACGGTGCTGCGAAAGATGGTTCAGTCTCCGAGACAATGGCCGGTGCGGCTTCAATCGAGGGGTCAGGAACCGCTGTTGGCTCAGAGTCCACGGAACGTTCGGACACGGGGGGCGAGGCTGGCTCAAGAGGCGAAACAGGTGCGGGTTCAGAAGCTGGGGCCAGAGCGGGTTCAGATGTTGGTGATGCCTCAAATCCCGCTACAGGCGTGGCAGGTGTTCGCTCTGTTTCTGGCTCATCAGTAGGTTCGGCGGGTGTGGGGTTAGGTTCCGACTCAGGCTCTGGATCAGACTGGGCAGCGGCCACAGTTTCGGGGTTGGTGCGCGGGCGATTATCCCAAACACTGTCCTGGGCTTCCGGTTTGGGGGCAACCGCCTCTTCGCCTTCGAGTGGCCGTGACATGGCTTGGATCGCTTGCACACCTTGTTCGCGGATCATCGCTTGGGTGTCTTTGATCGACATGCCTTTGTCATGCATAAGATGCTGAATGCCGCCCAGGAGCAACATATCGGACGGGCGATAATACCGGCGTCCTCCGGCCCGCTTTACCGGCTTGACCTGATTGAATCTGCTTTCCCAGAACCGTAGGACATGTGCTTGAATTTCCAACCATTCCGCAACCTCAGATATGGTGCGGAAGGCCTCTGGGGACTTGGACATAGGAATACCCCGTATCTGATATCGGCCAAAACGTTTATTGGCCGACATCATGTGTCAAAGTGGCTAATATTTAGTTTCGGTTGCCATCAGCAACCCGGTCTTTCATCAGGTGAGAGGGCCGGAAGGTCAAGACGCGGCGTGGCTGGATCGGGACTTCTTCGCCCGTCTTGGGGTTGCGGCCCACGCGGGCGGATTTATCGCGCACACTGAAGGTGCCAAAAGAAGATATTTTGACCTGTTCGCCGCGGACAAGCGCATCCGACATATGCTGCAGCATGCTTTCCACCAGTTGTGCGCTTTCATTGCGCGACAGCCCGACCTCGCGGAAAACAGCTTCACTCAGATCCATTCTTGTCAGTGTACGTTCGCTCATTTCGCCAATTCCCCTTTGTTTGCTCAAGCATAGGGGCTTGGGAAATTACCTGTCAATATCAATGAATTGGAAAGAGTAACTTGATGTGGCGCTACCAGCGCAAAACCACAGCACCCCAGGCCAAACCTCCGCCGATGGCCTCGGTCACGATCAGATCGCCCTGTTTGATCTGCCCGCGCTGTAAGCCGACACACATAGCCAGCGGAATCGAGGCCGCAGAGGTGTTGCCATGATCCTGAACAGTGACCACCACTTGATCCATTGGCAGGTCAAGTTTCTTTGCTGTGCCTTGGATGATGCGGATGTTGGCCTGATGAGGCACAATCCAATCGATGTCCTGTGTCCCAAGACCGGCCTTTTCCAATGCGGTGGTCGCGGTAGATGAGAGTTTTTCGACGGCGTGCCGGAACACCTGATTGCCCTGCATACGCAGATAGCCGGTGGTCCGAGTGGACACACCTCCGTCTACGTACAAAAGGTCCTTGTGGCGGCCGTCCGAATTTAGGTCCGTCGCTAGAATGCCGCGGTCCGAGCTATCACCCGCACAGTCCTGTGCCTCCAAAAGAAGCGCGCCTGCACCATCACCAAAGAGGACGCACGTCGAGCGGTCAGTCCAGTCAATGATTTTGGAGAATGTTTCTGCACCAATAACCAGCACACGGTCAGCCTGACCCGAAACAATCAGCGCGTTGGCGTTTGTCAGTGCAAAAACGAAACCCGCGCAGACTGCCTGTACGTCAAAAGCGAACCCTTTGGTCATTCCAAGCCGCGCTTGCACCATGGTTGCAACAGACGGGAAAGTCAGGTCGGGTGTCGAAGTCGCCACCACGATTGCGTCTACATCCTCAGGGGTTTTGCCTGCCATGGTTAGCGTGGCTTCAGCTGCCCGTGTCGCCATCATGGAGGTGGTTTCCCCATCGGCCGCGAAGTGGCGCCGCTCAATCCCGGAACGCGACCGGATCCATGCGTCAGTCGTATCTATCGATCCTTCGAATTCCGCGTTCTCCACGATGCGTTCGGGGAGGTAGTGCCCTGCTCCAATAACCACTGAGCGTCGCGTCATTCTTTTGCCTGCCTTTACTTTCGGTAATCTCCAGCGGCTCTGGAGATTTGGGCGTCCGCGCTTGAGTCGGCGGACGCTGCGTCATCTTGGTTGCTCTCTACGGCGGATGCAACCCGGGCTGCAAGCTTTTCTGAAAATCCGTGCTGGGCAAGGCGGAAAGCAAGTTTTACCGCTGCGGAGACACCGGTTGCGTCCGCGCCTCCGTGGGATTTAACGACAGTTCCATTCAGCCCAAGGAACACGCCACCATTCACGCGGCGCGGGTCAATGCGTTTGGCAAGCCGATTTAGGGACGTGTAGGCCAGAAGGGCGGCCACCCGAGAAAGGAATGAATATTCAAAGGCTTCCCGCATGGCACTGCGCAGAAGACTTGCGGTTCCTTCTCCGGTTTTGATCGCAACGTTTCCGGTAAAGCCATCGGTCACGATGACGTCAGCAATGTCACCGGGGATATCGCTGCCTTCGACAAAGCCCACAAACTCGTACTGAGCGGCTTCGGCATTCTGTGAGATAAGGCGATGGGCTTGTTTCAATTCGGCCCGGCCTTTGTGCTCCTCTGTGCCTACGTTTAGCAGGCCGACACGGGGACGTTGCAGGTCCATGGAATTGCGGATGTAGGAGGTCCCCATCAGAGCGTATTGCAACAGATCCTCTGCATCGGCTTTTACGTCCGCGCCCACATCAAGCATGACGTTAAAACCCTGCGGATTGTGCGACGGCCACAATATCGCAATGGCCGGGCGGTTGACACCTGGCAATTTGCGCAGACGCAGCATGGACAGGGCCATCAACGCACCGGTGTTGCCGCAGGATACAACGCCGGATGCTTCGCCGGATTTGACACAGTCAATCGCGGCCCACATTGAGGTCCCTTTACCCCGCCGCATGATCTGGCTGGGCTTGTCCTCCATGGTAACCACATCTCGCACGTCGCGAATTTCGCATCGCCCGTTAAGGACTTTTCTGCGCGCAACCAGCGGTTCAAGCTGCTCGCAAGGCCCGTGCAGAATGAAAGAGATGTCAGGGTTTTTCTTTGCAGATTTGGAAATGCCGGCAACCACAACGGAGGGGCCGGCATCTCCACCCATGGCGTCCACGGATATCACAATGCGACCCGAATGATCGGAGGCAGTCTGAGCGGGTGAAGTCTGGGGTTTACCCGTCATAAGTCACTTTGCCCAAATGGCCCCTGTTGGTCGCGTTATGATCGAAAGCGTGGAGAGACGAGGTTTATGCCGCGTCTTCGTCCAGGTCTATCTCGTCAGCCTGCGCTACGATTTCCTTGTCGTCGTAGTGGCCGCAGGACGGGCACACATGGTGGGGACGACGCAGTTCACCGCAGTTCGAGCATTCGTTCGGGTTTGCAGCAACCAGCGCATCGTGCGCGCGGCGATTGTTGCGGCGCGATTTGGATACTTTGTTCTGTTGGACAGCCATGTCTCAACCTTTGTCTATCTGGGGCCGTCGGGCGTTGGCCCTCGGCGCGTTTCATATTCTCGATTCACTCGGTGTGACGTGCGTTTAGGCTGCAGGCCTGCCAATGTCCAACCAAAATTCCGATGAGCGCGCGAAAATACTGCGAATTTTCTCAAGCGCAAGCGGTTTTTTAGGCGAAAGGGGGGCATTAGACCAGTGTGAATTCGCCTTAGGAATGATTTTTCGATGCTGACTTCTGCCTCTGGATCCAAGGATCGGTTTTTTACCCCTTGTCCTCCAGCTGATCCTTTAGCGCAGCCAATCCAGCAAAGGCACGCGTGTCCTCATCGCGCATGGGGGCCACGCCGGGGGCAGTGTGGACGCTTTCGCCCAGGGCGGCACCAGCCTGGCGCGGATACTGCGGTAGGTTCAGTGCCAGGCTCTCAAGCATGACGGCATAGGGATCAATGTGAGTGTCCAGAGGTTCGATCGTGTCGTCTTCGTGCATCTCGACTTCTTCATCTTCGCTGAAGTCTTCTTTTAGGTCCGCAAGGAAGTTTCGCACGATTTTGACATCGACACGGCTGGTGACGGGCTCAAGTGTCACCACACAGGGCTGCACAACGGTGAAACCGATGTCAGCCGTTAAGCGCCAATCTTTTTGTCCCGTTCCGCGAATCTCGCCTTTGAAGCGCAATTTCCGCAATTTATCCAAGCCCATCTCAGTGGCAATCTCACTCAACGTTTTGGCGTCAGGGGCGAATTCGAAGGGTGTCGCCGCGTTCTGTGAAAGATCCGCGACGCGCAATGCGGTGGCGGCTGTGGCGTCTTGCGGCAGTTGATCCGTCATGGAATTCACTTTCATTTCTTGAACCACGGGGCGGCTTTAGGTAATCGGGTCTGTAGGCATAATCAAGCCAAAGGGCAGGGAAAGCACATGTTTGCATTTGGAAAGACGGTTGGGACCGCGTGGGTGAACACTGTGCGGATGACAGGTTTCGCCTGTGCGGCATTGGCGCTTGTGGCCTGTACGGCCATGGATCGCAAGCATGGCTGGGTTCCTGATGAGGACGAGCTTGGCGATGTGGTCCCTGGTGTGGATACCCGCGACAGCGTCACCGAGAGCTTTGGAGAACCAAGTACCACCGGTGTGACGCGCGCAGGGGGATATTATTACATCTCATCGTTACAGCGCCAATATGGCACCCGCGCGCCGAAAGTTATTTGGCGAGAGTTGGTTGCAATCACCTTCGACAGCAACAATGTGGTAACTGGGGTTGAGCGCTACGGTCTGGAAGACGGTCGGATGATCCCGTTGGAGCGTCGAGTGACGTCATCGAGCTTGCAGGACAAAACATTCATCCGCCAACTCCTTGGCAACTTGGGCAATCTGAACCCCAGCACGTTCTTGCAGCAGTAAGCCCCTACCTGAACTGCGCGACAACAGCGCCTGTTCGTATGCGAAGGATCAGGCGCTGGTCTCTTGGAGAATTTATGAATTTGTCTTAAAACCGTCACTCGAAATCCCCATCTTGGTGAATTAGACGACCAAATGAGGTGCCC
>SPLB01000385.1 GCA_004566265.1 Paracoccaceae bacterium
GCCAAAGTCAAGGAAGACGGCGAAATCGAAGTGGAAATCGCAGAAGGCGTCAAAGTCCGTGTTGTGAAATCCACCATTGCCCAGGTTCTGAACAAAACCGAACCTGCGAAGTGACGTCGCGCGTTAAGCTACGGTAAGGGCAGGGTAATGCTGCAAATTGATACCTGGAAGAGGGTTCTCATCTGGCTCGCCTGTGTTGCGGGCCTTTTGGCTGCCCTGCCAAACGCGTTTTATTCGCGTGTTGAACAACATAATGATGCGGTTGCGGCAATCGAATTGGGGGCGGACACGCCCGCAAACCAGACGATGGCCAATCAATGGCCGACCTGGATGCCTTCGGGTCTTGTGAACCTTGGTTTGGATTTGCGCGGTGGTGCGCATCTTCTAGCGGAAGTAAAGGTCCAAGACGTCTATGAGGCGCGCATGGATGCACTCTGGCCAGAGGTGCGCAATGCGTTGCGCGGCGAGCGCGCCACCATTGGCACCTTCCGCCGCGATTCCGAGGCCCCTGTGGACCAGATTCGCTTGCGGATCTCGCAGCCCGAAGGTCTGACGCAGGCCATGCAGATCCTGCGCGGTCTTGCTAACCCGATCCAAACGCTGACGGGTGCGGGTGCCAATGACATTGAGATCATCGGCTCCGGCAACACCATTACCATTCAGCTGTCTGACGCCGAAAAGCTTGCCACCGATGATCGCACCGTGCGTCAGTCGCTGGAAATCATCCGCCGCCGGATCGACGAGGTTGGCACCCGCGAACCGACCATCCAACGTCAGGGGGCTGACCGCATTCTTATTCAGGTGCCGGGCATTAGTTCTGCCGCGGAGCTGAAAAAGATCATTGGCACCACGGCGCAGTTGACCTTCAACCCGGTTGTGGGCCGTGCCTCTCGCGCGGAGGAGCGCGCAGGCGTCGGCAATAAAGTGGTGCCGTCGCTGGACCAGCCCGGAACCTTCTACATTATTGAGGCTGCGCCGGTTGTGACGGGCGAAGAGCTGGTGGATGCGCAGCCTGCGTTTGATCAGAACGGTCGTCCGGCAGTGAACTTCCGTTTCAATACTTCTGGCGCGCGCAAATTCGGCGATTACACGCTTGAAAACATCGGCCAGCCTTTTGCGATTGTGCTCGATGACGAGGTCATTTCGGCCCCCGTGATCCAATCGCACATTCCGGGCGGCTCCGGCATTATCACCGGGAACTTCTCGGTCGAGGAAAGCACCAACCTGGCAATCCTGTTGCGCGCAGGCGCCCTGCCGGCAGAGCTTGAGTTTCTGGAAGAGCGCACCATCGGCCCGGAACTGGGGCAGGACAGCATTGATGCCGGCCGTGTCGCCACCGCCGTGGCCTTTGTTGGCGTGCTGGTTTTTATGGTGTTAAGCTATGGTCTGTTCGGCATCTTCGCCAATGTGGCGCTGATCGTTAACGTCTGCCTTATCTTTGGTGTACTGAGCGCCATTGGCGGCACGCTGACCCTGCCGGGCATTGCGGGCATCGTGTTGACGGTGGGTATGGCGGTGGACGCCAATGTGCTGATCTTTGAGCGTATCCGCGAAGAGATCAAATCGGGCCGTGGCCCAGCCCGCGCGATCGATGAAGGTTACAACAAAGCGCTGAGCGCGATTGTGGATGCCAATATCACCACCTTCATCACCGCTGTGATCCTGTTTGCCATGGGGTCTGGCCCGGTGCGCGGCTTTGCGGTCACCCTGGGGCTGGGAATTGTGACATCTGTCTTCACCGCGATCTTTGTGACGCGCCTTTTGGTGGTGATGTGGTTTGAACGCCGCCGCCCGAAAACAATCGAGGTTTAAGAAATGCGTCTGAAACTCGTCCCTGAAAAGACCTCTTTCGATTTCTTCAGCCGCTGGAAGCTGTGGCTGGGGGTGTCTTGTGTTCTGATGCTTGTGGGCTTTGTATCCTTTGCCATTCAGGGCTTGAACTTCGGCATCGACTTCCGAGGTGGCACCACCATCCGCACCGAGGCCACCACTGAGATTGACGTCGGCCAGTACCGCGCGGCAATTGCACCACTGGAACTGGGCGACGTTTCGATCACCGAAGTCTTTGACCCACAGTTCGCCGCCGACCAGCATGTCGCGATGGTTCGCATACAGGCTCAGGCAGATGGCGAGGCGCTCAGCAGTGATGTGATTGCCGCTGTGCAATCTGCCTTGGATACGGTGGCGCCGGGGATCAAATTCGTCTCGGTTGAAAGCGTTGGCCCGAAGGTCTCGGGAGAGCTGGTGAAGACCGCTGTTCTGGCGGTGCTGTTGGCGATTGGCGCGGTGCTCGTGTACATCTGGCTGCGGTTTGAATGGCAATTTGCCGTTGGTGCCGTGGTGGCGCTTGTGCACGATGTGATCCTGACGATTGGTATCTTCTCAGAATTGCAGATTAAATTCGACCTTGCGATCATCGCAGCACTGCTGACCATTGTTGGCTACTCGCTCAATGACACCGTGGTGGTCTTTGACCGCGTGCGAGAAAACCTGCGCCGCTACAAGAAGAAGCCGCTGTCCGAGGTGCTAAACATATCGATCAATGAAACCCTCAGCCGGACGATGATGACATCCGTGACCACATTGTTGGCGCTGATCTCGCTCTATATTCTGGGCGGCGATGTGATCCGGGGCTTTGTATTCGCCATGATATGCGGCGTTGTCTTTGGAACCTACTCGTCGGTCTTTGTTGCGTCCACCATCCTGTTGTGGCTGGGCGTCAAGAGGGACTGGTCAAAACCCTCGACCCCCACTGGCAATCAATTTGCCAATGTGGACGCATAACACCCCAGGGTCTGCGGTTCATACTGCAGACCTTGTTCTTTTGGCGCGAAGCATATTTATGCGCGCGGCAGAGCCTCGCCAACCCTCTTGCCGCGTGCTACCTCAGTCCCAGCAACGAGGAGATCGCAAATGCGCCTGAACGAAGTTCAATACACCGATGCCAAGCCCATAGACGGATATGGTCCGGGATTCTTTCGTGTCGGCGGCGATCTGTTCGAAGGCGCGATGCTGACCGATGCCACAGGACCACGCAACTGGGGCGGTTACACAGATGCCGAGCCTTTGTTGATTTTGGCAGGGCAGGTGGATGTGCTGTTCATCGGCACTGGCGCAGAAATCGCACATATCCCCACCGACCTACGCAGCACCCTTGAAGGTGCAGGTCTTGGGGTCGAGATCATGAATTCCCCCGCAGCCTGTCGCACTTATAATGTGCTCCTATCCGAGGGACGGCGCATTGCACTTGCGGCCCTTCCGGTCTGAGGCTGCCTGCGTTGACACACGAAAGATGGGCCTTTTCCCGAGGTCGCCACCTGTGGTTGGATCCAGCGCCACCAAAAGCGCCGGAATATCGGGTCTCAAGGCGCTGAAGCAAAAGGATCGCCGGGTTTATGACATTGCGGATCACTGATCTGAGCCTTGCACGCGGAGGTGTGCCGGTGCTTGCGGGGCTGAGCTTTACGCTTGCGCCCGGGCGCGCGTTGATCCTGCGCGGACCCAATGGCGTCGGCAAGACAACCCTGCTGCGCACGGTCGCGGGGTTGCAGCCACCCCTGTCGGGCGCGATTGAAGGCGCAGAGGATCAGGTCGCCTATTGTGGTCATTCCGATGGTCTTAAGCTCGGCTTGACCGTGACCGAGAACCTCCGGTTTTGGGCACAGATCTTTGGGCAACGCGATATTGAGCCAGCGTTGCAGGCTTTTGCCCTCATTGGCTTGCACAATCGCCCTGCGGGGGGGCTGTCGGCAGGGCAGAAACGCCGTCTGGCGCTGGCGCGGATGATGGTCACCGGGCGCCGCATCTGGGTGCTTGATGAACCAACCGTGAGCCTTGATGCAGCTTCGGTGGCCCTGTTTGCCTCGGCTGTGGAGGCCCATCTGGCCACAGGTGGCGCGGCACTGCTGGCGACGCATATTGATCTTGGTCTCCAGGGGGACGTCCTAGACCTTGGGCCGTTCAAGGCCAAGGTGCCAGTTTCAGATGGGTTTGACGAGGTGTTCCTGTGATTGCGCTGCTTCTTCGCGACTTGCAGCTGGCCTTTCGCGCGGGCGGGGGATTTGGTCTGGGATTGGCGTTTTTCCTGATTGTTACAGTGATGGTGCCGTTCTCTGTGGGGCCGAATTCCGCGACCTTGGGAACAATTGCGCCAGGCGTTCTGTGGTTGGGGGCTCTGTTGGCGTGCTTACTGTCGCTTGACCGGCTTCTGGCGCTGGACTGGGAGGATGGCAGCCTCGATTTGCTGGCCACCGCACCGCTTCCGCTCGAGGGTGTTTTAGCGGTGAAAGCACTGGCGCATTGGATGACGACGGGTTTGCCGCTTGTGCTGGCCGCACCTGTGCTGGGGGTGCTTTTGAACCTGGCACCAGACGGATTTGCATGGATCACCCTGTCGCTTTTGATCGGCACGCCTGCGTTGTCAATGATCGGCACCTTTGGGGCCGCTTTGACTGTTGGTCTGCGTCGGGGCGGGCTGCTGTTGTCTCTTTTGGTGATGCCGCTTTACGTCCCGACCCTGATTTTTGGGGCCGAGGCCGCCCGGCGGGGCGCGGCGGGCTTCGCCACGGAAACAGCGCTTCTGATGCTGGCGGGGATCACGGCTGGCACCCTAGCGTGCATGCCTTTTGCTGCGGCGGCAGTGCTGCGCGTCAATTTGCGCTAAGGCAGCCATTGTGATGACACGTCGAGAGAGCTAAATAGCCATCATGTCGATCTGGGAATATGCAAATCCAACGAAATTTCTGCGAACTTCCGCGCGTGTGATGCCGACCTTATGGGTGGCGTCTGCCGTGTTGATCATTGGGGGCCTGATCTGGGGGTTCTTTTTTACGCCGGATGACTTTCGACAGGGGTCCACTGTAAAGATTATTTACCTGCATGTGCCTGCAGCTTTGATGGCGATAAATGCGTGGTTCATGATGTTGGTGGCCTCGTTGATCTGGGTGATCCGCCGTCATCACGTGAGCGCGCTTGCGGCCAAGGCTGCTGCACCCGTAGGCATCGCCATGACACTGATTGCGCTGATCACCGGAGCGCTTTGGGGACAACCTATGTGGGGCACTTGGTGGGCTTGGGATCCGCGTCTGACGTCCTTTTTGGTTTTGTTTTTGTTCTACCTTGGCTACGTCGCGCTTTGGGAAGCAATCGACAATCCAGACACGGCAGCGGACCTGACATCCATCCTATGTCTGGTGGGCTCTGTCTTTGCGGTACTGTCGCGCTATGCGGTCAATTTTTGGAACCAGGGTCTGCATCAAGGCGCGTCGCTTTCGCTCGATGCCGAAAAAAACGTCGCTGATATTTTTGCCTATCCGTTGTGGACTTGCATGACTGGCTTCATCCTATTGTTCATCGTTTTGGTGCTGTACCGCACCGGCACCGAGATCCGCCAAAGACGCATTCAAGCGCTTGTTGCCCGCGAAAAGCTGGAGGCATAATGCCTGAACTTGGAAAATACGCCGACACCGTGCTGTCCGCCTATGGCGCGTCATTGGCGCTTCTAATTGGCCTCGTGGTCTTGACACTGTGGCGCGGGCGCCGTGTGCAGGCGCAGTTGAAAGACGTCGAGCAAAGGAGACGCACTGATGGCTAAAATCTCTCCGTTGATGGCGGCGCCGCTTCTGGTGTTTACTGGTTTTGTCGGACTTGCAATGATTGGTATGGGCCGCGAAGATCCTGACGCTTTGCCCTCTGCGCTGGCGGGGCGAGCGGCGCCGTCCATTGCCTTTGATGAGTTTCCGGACAAAAACGGTTTTGACGATTCCACATTGCGCGATGGTCAGGTCAAGCTGGTGAACTTCTGGGCGAGCTGGTGTGGCCCGTGCCGGGTTGAACATCCCAACCTGCAAGCGCTTGCGGAGGAAGGGATCGCGGTCTATGGCGTGAACTATAAGGACCAGCTGGGCAACGCCACAAGCTTCCTCGAAGAGCTTGGTGATCCTTATTCGGGGCTCCTGCGCGACGAAGGCGGGCGGCGGTCGATTGACTGGGGTCTCTACGGCGTGCCGGAAACCTATGTCATTGATGGTGAAGGCACTGTTGTTTTGCGCCACGCAGGGCCGGTGACCAAGCGCGTGATCCAGGAAGCACTGCGCGAAGCCATAGAAAAGGCTTCGACAAAATAGGCATATGGTTTCTTGAGCCCCCGATTTGTTCAGCCACTTTTGGGGGCTTGATCCGGTGTCATCACAGAGAATTTTTCCGTGACCCCAAGATTGGCTCGGTCAACGCGAGACCTTCCTAAATTGGAAACAGATCCGTGCGCTGTCCTACCCAATCGGTTCGGGATTGAAAATCTGGACTTCTATTTCGTGTTGCAGAATGTCCCCCTGATTCCCAAAAGCGCCATCGTCGATAGCCGCGTTCATAAATGTATAAAACGCGTCTAGATGGGTCCATGTGCTGTAAGCCCGGATCAAACAGTCTTCCCGATTGGTGAAAAGCCGTGTTTCAAGACGATCAGGATTGGATAGGTCTGCGTCAATATAGCGACCTACTCTATTGAGGACCTCGTCAAAGCGGTCCCGAATTGGAGTGTACGTGATGTGAATGGAAACGGTCATTTTAAGCGGACTCTGTGACTGAGAGAAGGGATGCGTTGGAAGACCCAAGGGGCTCAACCAGCGGGTGAAGTATATCGTTTTTTTGGGGGAAATACACTGATCTTCTTTCGACCAAACATCGAACACTGAAGCATAGCACAGAGGTGGTTCGGTTCGTTTGAACAGATTTGCGGCGTTTCGTAAGTGGATTTCCCGCTCGATTATGCCGCCACCGGGATTGGTGACGACGGGTTGAGCTATGCCTCATCGGGCGCCCGCCCGTCCAGCGATGAATGCGGTCTCCGCGTGTTGTAGAACTTCAGATATCGGCGCAGGCTTTCCCGAGCCTCCGACAC
>SPLB01000386.1 GCA_004566265.1 Paracoccaceae bacterium
CATCACCCGCATTCTGCTGACCAAGCTGGAAGATGCACAGCGCAAGAACGAACCGTTGTTGGAACGGATTTTCCGCCGTCGCCCCAAGGTAAAAGCGGGCTATGCGGTTACGCACAATCGTCTGGGCATTCTGGATCCGCAAGCCTTTGTGGCGGACCCGCTGAACCTGCTGCGCCTGTTCGAGGAAGCTCTGCGCACGGGCATGTTAATCCACCCAGACGCCATGCGGCTGGTACGCGCCAATCTGCATCTGATCACGGATGACGTGCGCAAAGACCGCGAAGCCCGGCGGATATTTCTGGACCTCCTGCTGAAACACGGCAACCCGGAGCGCGCGCTGCGGCGCATGAATGAGCTGGGACTCCTGTCGGCCTTCATCCCCGAATTCAAGACCATCGTGGCGATGATGCAGTTCAATATGTATCACTCCTACACCGTGGATGAACACACGATTCAGGTGATCTCCAATTTTTCTGCCATTGAGAAAGGGGAGCTGGAGCACGAGCTGCCGCTGTCGTCGGCACTGATCAAAAAAGGCGTCAATCGCAATGTGCTGATGATTGCCATGTTGCTGCATGACATTGGCAAGGGACGCCCGCAAGATCATTCAATCCTTGGGGCGCAGATTGCACGCAAAGTGGCGCCGCGGCTTGGTTTTACCAAACAAGAGGCTGAGACGATTGAATGGCTGGTGCGCTACCATCTGCTCATGTCAGACACGGCGCAAAAACGCGATATTGCCGATCCCCGCACAGTGCGTGACTTTGCCAAAGCAGTGGGCACCGTGGAACGACTGGATCTGCTGTTGCTGCTGACGGTTTGTGACATTCGCGGTGTTGGTCCGAACACCTGGAACAACTGGAAAGCGGCATTGCTGCGCGCACTCCATTCGCAGCCCCGCGCGGCGCTCGAAAACGGCATGGAAAGCCTGACGCGCGCCCACCGTGGCACGCAGGCCAAGGCCAACCTGACCAAGGCCTTACCCGATTGGCCCAAAGCAGATCTAAAGCGTGAAAAGGCCCGTCACTACCCGCCTTACTGGCAGGGGCTGCATGTCACGGCACATCGGGAATTTGCGCACATGTTGCGCGATTTGGATCAAACCAAAGACCCCTCAGAGGTGCAGCTCCACCTGCATCCGGATGAGGTCCGCGACGCCACCCGCATCTGTTTTGCCACCACCGACCATCCTGGTATCTTTTCACGGATTGTCGGGGCGCTGGCGCTGGTGGGGGCAAATGTGGTCGATGCCCGGTCCTACACCAGCAAAGACGGCTATGTGACCGATACGTTCTGGATACAGGACGCTGAGGGGCACCCTTTCGAAGCCGCACGCTTGCCGCGCCTTAGAGATATGATTCTAAAGATCCTGCAAGGTAAGGTCATTGCGCGCGAAGCGTTCAAGTCAAAGGATAAGATCAAGAAACGCGAGCGTGCGTTCCGGGTGCCGACCCATATCACCTTTGATAATGAAGGGTCGGATATCTACACTATAATCGAAGTCGACACCCGTGACCGTCCCGGCCTGCTGCATGATCTGGCGCGCACCTTTGCTGCCAATAACGTCTATGTGGCCAATGCTGTGATTGCCACCTACGGCGAACAGGTGGTCGATGCCTTCTATGTAAAGGACATGTTTGGCCTGAAATATCACTCTGAATCCAAACAGAAATCGCTCGAGGAAAAACTGCGCAAGGCAATCAAAGACGGTGCGGAGCGCGCGGACACATGAAACCGGTAAAATTGCTGTCGGGCTTCATGACGGTGGGTTTCTGGACGCTCGCCAGCCGGGTCCTCGGCTTTGCCCGAGAGATCCTGATTGCCGCGCTGATTGGCCCAGGTCCGGTGCTGGATGCGTTCGTCGCGGCCTTCCGTTTGCCCAATTTGTTCCGCCGGTTCTTTGCAGAAGGGGCGTTTAATGCAGCCTTTGTGCCGATGTTTTCCAAACGGCTCGAAGGCGACGACAACCCAAAGGACTTTGCCCAGGACGCGCTGAACCTTTTGGCGGCAGCCGTGCTGACGCTGACCGCGCTTGGGATGATCTTCATGCCTGCGCTTGTCTGGGCCACGGCGAATGGTTTTGTCGGCGACGCACGCTTTGATATGACCGTGGACTATGGCCGGGTGATGTTTCCTTATATCCTGTGCATGTCTTTGGCGGCGCTGTTTTCTGGGATTTTAAATGCAACGGGGCGGTTTGCGGCCGCCGCAGCCGCGCCGGTGCTGCTAAACATCTTTGCCTGCCTCACCATGGGCCTTGCTGCCGCTCTGGGGGCAGAGGTCGTGCAATGGCTGGTCTGGGTGATCCCGGTGGCTGGTGTGGCGCAACTGGCATTGGTATGGATCGCCGCTGCAAAGGCGGGCATCAGCCTGCGCCTTGGCCTGCCCCGCTGGACACCAGAGATGCGGCATATGCTATCGGTGGCCCTGCCAGCCGCGCTGGCCATGGGGGTGACGCAAGTAAACCTTGTGGTTGGTCAGCTGGCGGCCTCGGGATACGAGAATGCGGTGAGCTGGCTGTTCATTGCAGATCGACTTTACCAGTTGCCTTTGGGTGTTGTTGGGATTGCGGTTGGCATTGTGCTGCTGCCGGACTTGTCCCGCCGTTTGCGCGCGGGAGACGAGAGCGGCGCGCAAGCCGCCCTGTCGCGCGCAGGTGAATTTTCGCTGTTCCTCACTGTGCCGTCCGCCATCGCGTTTCTGGCTATCCCAGTCCCGTTGGTGTCGGTCCTGTATGAACGCGGCGCAACCGGGCCGGAAGACACGGCCGCCATTGCATTGGCTGTGGCCATCTACGGCGCAGGCCTGCCCGCTTTCGTGCTGCAAAAGGTTCTGCAACCGCTCTATTTTGCCCGCGAAGACACCCGCAGCCCGTTCCGCTTTGCCCTCGCGGCGATGGTCGCAAACGCAGCACTGGCCGTTGGGCTGCTGCCGATATTTGGCTGGATTTCACCTGCGATTGCAGCAAGTACGGCGGGCTGGGTAATGGTGGCTTGCCTGTGGTTGGGTACCCGCAACATGGGACCGGCCGCGCAGTTTGATGCCAGATTCAAAACGCGCGCCTTGCGCATTCTGGCGGCCAGTCTTGTCATGGGGGCCGCCGTCATGGTCGGCTGGCAGCAAAGCGCCCCAGCCTTTGGCCTGCCCTACTGGCGTTACCTTGTGCTGCTGGCTCTGATCCTGTTTGGCGCCGTGGTCTATTTCGCCGCGGGTCGCGCCTTTGGCGCCTTCCGCTTGGCAGAGTTCAAATCCGCCCTGCGCCGCGGCGCTTAATTGATCACTCGTGACGCATCCGGTCCCGGATGCGACGCAAGGCTCCTGGTGCCACAAAAAACGACAACAAGAACCCGGTGGCAAAACCAGCCAGATCGGCAATCCAGTCAAAGTTGCCGCCAAACAACAGGCCAAACAGCAGCTGGAAGCCCATCAGGAAGGCAATCATTGAAAACGCGCGCGACTGCTGCGCGCCGACCTGCCCCAGCTTGCGCCAGAGGATATGGGTGAACCCACCGATCAGCCCATAGACCGCCGGAAACCCGCCAATCAGCGGCGTCTCACCACTGACCACAAAGCCATAGACCAGCGCCCCTCCAATAGCAGAGGCCACAAAGATCAATAGCATAGCAACCTCGCCCATGGCTTCGGCCACCATCTTGCCCATTGCCAACAGAAACACGCAGACAAAGATGGCCTGGGTGAAATTTCCCTGCACAAACGCATAGGTCAGCGGCCGTTTGGCCAGATCAAAGGGAAACTGCCAAGTTTCAATCATCCACCACAGCTGCTGCGGGGCAAAGGCGAATTGCTGCAGCGCGTTCAGCCGCCAGCCAACACCCTGCGCCCCCCCCAGAATGCCGCGCGCGCCCAGGTTAAAGGCAACTTCGATTCCCATGATCAACAGGCACATCGCCACCACGGCCGGAGGCAAGGTGTTGAAGGGCATCTGGGGGGGGCTGCTTTCGTGGCTTCTCATGGCGGTTCCCTTGCTCCGGACGGGTTACATTCTGCGCACATCTGTTGACGATGCTGTGGCTCATGGGTAAGCGACTGAGGTGATTAATTCCAGACAGGAGTTTTCGACAATGAGCGAAACCAGCTTCACCCCGCGTGTCTTCTCGGGCATCCAGCCAACGGGCAACCTGCACCTTGGCAACTATCTCGGTGCACTGAAGCGCTTTGTGGACTGGCAAGCCATGGACGCAGAGACGATCTATTGCATGGTTGACCTGCATGCGATCACCGTCTGGCAGAACCCCACCGACCTGCAGAAATCCACGCGCGAACTCTGTGCGGGTTTCATTGCAGCCGGTCTCGACCCTGAAAAATCAATCCTTATTAACCAGAGCCAGGTGCCGGAACATGCGCAGCTGGCTTGGGTGTTTAACTGTGTCGCTCGTATGGGCTGGATGCAGCGCATGACCCAGTTCAAGGACAAGGCCGGCAAAAACGCGCAGAATGCCTCCCTCGGCCTGTTTGCCTACCCGGCGCTGATGGCGGCTGACATTCTGGTCTACCACGCAACACATGTGCCGGTGGGCGAAGACCAGAAGCAGCATCTTGAACTGGCCCGTGACATTGCAACCAAATTCAACCACGACTATGGCGTTGATTTCTTCCCCATCACCGAACCGGTGATTGAAGGCGCAGGCACCCGTGTGATGAGCCTGCGCGATGGCACTAAAAAGATGTCTAAATCAGACGTCTCGGACGCCTCCCGCATCAATCTGACCGACGATGCTGACACCATCGCCAAAAAGATCCGCAAGGCCAAAACCGACCCCGACGCCCTGCCGTCTGAAGTGGAGGGTCTGTCTGACCGCGCCGAGGCAAAAAATCTGGTGAACATCTATGCCGGGCTGAACAACCAATCGGTTGAAGACGTTCTGGTCGACGTGGGCGGCAAGCAATTCTCGGAATTCAAGCCGATGCTTGTGGAACTGGCGGTCTCGAAAATGTCGCCGATCACCACAGAAATGGCCCGGCTCATGGAGCACCAAGACGAGATCGACAAGATCCTCGCCCGCGGAGCCGAACGCGCCCGTGCGATCACCGCACCGATCCTACGCCAGACCTATGACATCATCGGCATGGTCCCCCCGGCGCCATTCTAAGGCTTAGCCCTCTGAACCACCAGAAACGTGCAAAACCGCCCTCTGGGGCGGTTTTTCCTTTTCCAAACGTAAACAGGACTTCAAGACGTCATTTTAGCATTTGAAAATAAAGCGAAAACACCGGATTGAAAAAATGTTGATTTTCCCGCTTGACCCCCCCTGCCACTTTCCGTAGAACGCGCCTCACACAGTGATCGGCGGAGTAGCTCAGTTGGTTAGAGCAGCGGAATCATAATCCGCGTGTCGGGGGTTCAAGTCCCTCCTCCGCTACCACCCTTCCCCTACAAATCAGACATTTACGTTTGGCGACCAAAGTCCTCCATGCAGGTTTGGTGCCCGGACTGCAGCAGGACTGCAGACGCCAGCAATCGGGATGATACCACTTTTTCACTCTTTGTCCGTTTCCAAGGTCGCACTTTCCTACATCGAACTGCCCCCGCGTGCACTTCTTTGGCTGCACCGCACCCAACTTCTCTCCAGGCAACAGCGGTTCCAGCTACTGTTCGTTAGATGCGATTGCATTCCTCACGGCCAAGAGTACACTCGCCCGACGGTAGAACTGAAAAATTTGAAGTATCAGCGGCAAACTTTTCCGCGATCGCTTTCCTGAGAAGAGGGCCTCTCCAAAGAATGGATGACACACGATTTATCCACCAGTTGAACGCCGAAGAGGCCAGATCGTATTTTTGCCGAACCACCTCATACTTCGACATGGAACTCCCGCCCTACTTCAACCTGCAGCCGCTCCTTGAATTCACGCTGTCCGAAATTGCTACATTGGACAAAAATGCGCTGAAAAGTTGGAACCCCCGAGACCACGAGGGCCTGAACTACACCTTGATGTTCAACAAAGACGGGGACATCGGCTGGCGCCCCTTCGAACTCATGCATCCAGTCATCTATTCCAAATGCGTTGATCTCATCACGCAGAAAGATAACTGGAAGCAGATCCAAGACCGTTTCGCTGAATTCTCAGGAGGCATTGTAGAATGCTGCTCAATGCCAGTAGGCGCACCCTATGCCGACGGGAGCGCAAAGAAGCAGCAGATCCTGAACTGGTGGAAGTCCATTGAACAACGTTCTCTGGAGCTCTCACTGGAATACAGCCATATTAGCCTAACAGATGGGCTTTGTTGCACAAATGCTGTGAGGGATTTGCTTGTTGAATCCAGCTTGGTAGCTGGCTTGCATGAGCACTTGGTCCCTTACGACGTACAAGACCAAGAACTGGCCTTCGTACAACACGGCACTGAAGCAGCGCGGTTCGCTCTCGATCTGGTTTGATCCCGAGATGACC
>SPLB01000387.1 GCA_004566265.1 Paracoccaceae bacterium
AGTGTTGATTGTCACTGAGAACTGACCCGGTAGCCCCATAAATTGTCACTGAGAATTGACCCATGTGAACACACTTCCCCGACGGTTTTGGTTGGGGGGATTTGGAGTGATCGACATGGGATTTTTGAGTGTCATTCGACGCTGGGCATTGCGTGACAAAATGCCAATCAGAGAGATTGCCCGGCGTACGGGTTTGTCTCGGAACACGATCAAGAAGTATCTGCGTGAAGGTGCGGTGGAACCGCAGTTCAAGACGCCCAAGCGTCCAAGCAAGCTGGATCCCTACGCGGATCGGCTGTCAGCTTGGCTTTTAATCCAGACGCGGAAGTCACGCAAAGAGCGGCGGACAGTGAAGCAAATGCATGCTGATCTGGTGAAGCTGGGATATGACGGCTCCAATGAACGCGTGGCAGCTTTCGCCCGGGCGTGGCGTGATGATCGGCATCGAGCGGAACAGACGACGGGGCGCGGCACCTATGTGCCTTTGGTATTCCAACCCGGCGAAGCCTTCCAACTCGATTGGAGCGAGGACTGGGCCAACATCGGCGGTGAGCGGGTCAAACTTCAGGTCGCGCATATCAAGCTGTCACACAGCCGCGCGTTCCTGGTGCGCGCTTATCCGCTGCAAACGCATGAGATGCTGTTCGACGCTCATTGGCATGCGTTCAGGGTGTTTGGTGGCGTTCCAGGCCGGGGCATCTACGATAATATGAAGACTGCGGTGGACCGCGTCGGCAAAGGCAAACAGCGCGACATCAATGCGCGCTTCAAGGCCATGGCCAGCCACTACGTTTTTGAGCCTGAGTTTTGTAATCCCGCTGCGGGTTGGGAGAAAGGCCAAGTTGAGAAGAACGTGCAGGACGCGCGTAATCGCATGTGGCAGGTCATGCCGGTCTTTGCCGATCTGGCAGAGCTGAACCAGTGGTTGGAAGATCGCTGCATTGCCCTGTGGGTGGAGACACCGCACAAGGCCTTGCCTGGATCCATTGCTGACGCTTGGGAGGCAGAGAAGCCCATGCTGATGGCGCTGCCGCCAGCATTTGACGGCTTCATAGAGCACAGCAAACGCGTGTCCCCGACGTGCCTGATCACCTTCGAGCGCAATCGTTACAGCGTGCCTGCCAGCTTTGCGAACCGACGTGTCAGCCTGCATGTCTACCCCAAACGGCTGGTGGTCGTCGCCGAAGGGCAAACCGTTTGTGAACATGCGCGGATCATTGACCGATCGCATCGCAAGCCCGGCAAGGTCATCTATGACTGGCGCCACTATCTGGCTGTTATTCAACGCAAACCGGGCGCGCTTCGCAACGGCGCGCCATTCACAGAGATGCCCGAAGCCTTCCGTCAGCTTCAGGATCACATGCTGCGGAAGAACGGCGGTGACAGGGAAATGGTCGACATCCTGTCATTGGTTCTTCAGCACAATGAAGAGGATGTTTTGCAAGCTGTAGAGCTTGCCCTCGAAGCTGGTGTGCCCACCAAGACGCACATCCTAAACCTGCTGCATCGATTGATCGACCGCAGACCAACAGATCACCCAGAGGTCGATCCGCCGGACGCTCTGGCATTGCAGACAACGCCAGAGGCCAACGTTGATCGCTATGACGGCTTGAGACAGGTTGGGGAGAAGCGCCATGCGTCATGACCCAGCCGGAGCATCCATCGTGATCATGTTGCGCAGTCTTAAGCTCTACGGCATGGCAAATGCGGTTGAAGACTTGGTCGCCCAAGGGGCACCAGCGTTCGAAGCCGCGACGCCGCTACTGTCGCAATTACTCAAGGCGGAGATCGCCGAGCGCGAAGTCCGGTCCATTGCCTACCACACGAAGGTCGCCCGCTTTCCCGCATATAAGGACCTCACCGGCTTTGACTTTACGTCCAGTGAGATCAACGAGGCGACAGTGCGCCAATTGCACCGATGCGAGTTCATTGAAAGCGCTGAGAATGTCGTGCTGATCGGTGGTCCAGGAACCGGCAAGAGCCATACAGCCACGGCAATCGGCGTCCAAGCCATTGAGCACCATAGGCGCAAGGTCCGCTTCTTCTCGACTGTGGAATTGGTCAATGCGCTGGAACAGGAAAAGGCCCTCGGCAAGGCCGGTAAGATGGCTGAGATGCTGACGAAGGTCGACTTGGTCATTTTGGACGAACTTGGGTACCTGCCGTTCAGTTCATCTGGCGGAGCACTGCTCTTCCACCTGCTCAGTAAACTATATGAGCGCACCAGCGTGATCATAACTACCAATCTCAGCTTCTCGGAATGGGCACAGGTCTTCGGCGATGCAAAGATGACAACGGCACTCTTAGATCGGCTGACACATCGCTGCACGCACCATTGTCCTCGGACCAATGGCGGACAAAGGCTCGTTCCTCGAAACCGGCAACGACAGCTACCGCTTCAAGGCAAGTGCCAATGCCGCAAAGAAAACAGCAAAGGAGACCAAGACATTGACCGCGTCATAGACCAAGACGCATAACTGAGGGTGGGTCAAATCTCGGTGAAAATACCGGGTCAGTTCTCAGTGACAATCAACACTGC